>CANRON010000048.1 GCA_947632245.1 uncultured Ignatzschineria sp.
TTAAAAAAGCAGCAGAAATACGGCGTCCATCGGGACGTTTTTTTTCGTCTGGAGAATTTAAATAGAGTAGACTAAATACTTATAAAGAAAATACAGGCCGAAGATTGTTATATGCTTACCCAGACTCACTACTCACTCGAGACCCCACGATTAATATTACGCCCATGGCAAGAAACTGACTTTCCTGCATTTTATGACATGAATAGTGACCCTCTTGTGATGGAACACTTCCCTTCAACGCTTTCTGAAGCAGAGAGTAGAGAGCTATTCGATGAAATAAATCGCCGAATGATGATAAAAGGCTGGGGATTCTGGGCTTGCGAGCTAAAATCAACAGCAGAAGTAATCGGCTTTGTTGGCCTTAATGAACCCTCTGATCAATTTTACTTTAGCCCTTGCATCGAAATTGGATGGCGTCTGCGTTCACAGTTTTGGCGACAAGGCTATGCAAAAGAAGCTGCGAGCGCTGTTATACAATTTGCCTTTAATACTTTACAGCTCGACCGTATTGTTGCTTTTACAGCAACTAGTAATGCGCCTTCAGAAAATCTCATGAAAGCACTTCACATGACCAAAATGCCGGACAATTTTCACCACCCCTCTCTACCTATAGACCATGCCTTAGCTGAACACGTCGTCTATTATAAAGATGCATAACCTTATTAAGATTCAAATGATAAATTCCCTTACATCACCCATGCTAAAAAAATTAATTCTCTCGCTTTTATTCTCAACTATTTTAGCAAGTTGCGCTTATTACCCGCAAACTTCGCCGGCGAATCAGCCCTATCTGGATGCTAAAAAAAGGGTTCAATCTCTTGCGCACAATGAATATTTGATACTTGAAGATCAAACGATTTTTTTCCCTATTGACCACACCCTCAATATTCGTATCGATAATGCACGTAATCTCAATGCTAAAGGTACACTGATCTCTCCCGATGGCTCTATATACCACGGAACAGTACTACAAGGGAAAGCGGCGGGATTTGGCAAGAGCTATAAAAGCACAGGCGAATACTATGAAGGCGAACACCACGAAGGAAAATTTAACGGCGAGGGATGCTTAAGACTGAGCGATGGCTCCCTATTTATCGGGACCTTTAAAAACGATAAAGCATATCGCGGTGAGATCCATTTTGTAGATGGCACAATTGCTGAACTAAAGTAACTTCAATTCTCTAATCCCAGCACACTCATCCACTACCTCAAAAGCATAAATCCACGGATATCCAAAACAATTAGGCCTTACGCATATTCCTATTTTTGGCATCATGCTGAGGATCATTCGATCCTGCTTTGTCTGCTTTCTCACCCCTTCCCGCCATAAAATCACCGTCATCATGCTTTAATCGCGAAAAGATATACGTTGCAAGTAACGTTAAAAAGCCCATCGAGATAAAGGTTAACTGGAATGCTTTTTCAGTATTCTCCGTCACGAACCAATTCTGGCCAACATAAAAATTTAAAAATAGCGCTGCAAATGCAACGCCAAGCGTCAAAGCAAGCTGCTGATTAACCACCATCAAGCTATTACCACTACTGACCTGATCTTTACCTAGATCACCGATTGTGAGTGTATTCATGGCTGTAAATTGGGTTGAGTTACAAATTCCCAATATAAAGAGCAATATCACAAGCCCTGGAATTGGCATAAATCGTCCAAAAATTCCAATCGAAATAATAATCATGCTAATCAAAAATGTATTCCAGATCAGCACTCGGCGATATCCTGTCACTTTAAGAATCTTTGTTACCCATGGCTTCACAAATAATCCACCGACAGCAATAGGCACGATCAACCATCCTGCATCACTTGGACTATACCCTAATGCCACCTGAAAAAAGAGCGGTAATAGAAAGGGCATTGCGCTAATACCGAGTCTTGCGACTAAGTTACCATTTAGCCCGATTCGATACGTGCGTACATCTAAAAGCTTGAGAGAAAAGAGCGGCTCGTCTTTGCGTTTCGCATAAAACCAGTATCGAATTAAGAAAAGCGCACCGACAATCATCATCGGAATGGTAAGCCATTTATACGTGCCGTTAATCGAGTACTCTAGTCCAAAAGTAATAAAAAAGATGGCGAGCGCAAAGATCAAATATCCTCGAAGGTCAAACTTAAAAGGCGCCCCTTTAAAATCAGGCATATAAAAGAGCGAGAGAAACAATATCACAATGCCTATGGGGATATTGATCAGAAAAATCCAGTGCCAACTCATATATTGCACAAGATAACCCCCTAATACCGGCCCTAATATCGGGCCAATCAACGCCGGCGTAATGGCATAATTGATCACGCGCAGATAATCCTTTCGGTCATATGCCTTGATCAAAGCAAGTCGGGCAACAGGCGTTAGCATCGCGCCCCCTACGCCTTGCAAAACACGAGAAAGCGTCAATTGCATTAAAGACATTGATAAGGCCGCAAAGAGGGAGCCTAACGTAAAGAAAATGATCGCTATGAGGAATGTGCGCTTCGTACCAATCTTATCCGCAACAACGCCGCTAATGGGCGCACAGATCGCAAGTACTAGTGTGTAAATAACAAGTATTGATTGAATTTTTAACTGCGGCTCATTTAAGTCGCCGGCGATACTTGGAAGCGCGGTATTTAAAATAGTTGTATCCAACATCTGCATAAAGATTGCGATTGCGAGGATCACTGGTAATAATTTCTTAGAGCCGACTTCTGGCTCGCTACTCCCTATATTGCTCATATTCACCCTACTTTACTGACCATAATACTTGAAGTTTACAGACATCTGCTAAAAAAATATAGTCTAGCGATTGCTTTAAGCCGTAAACTTCGGCAAAATGATCGACTTGAGTTAGCCAGATGATCGCTAGTATTTATATTAGAGGAAAGTCCGGGCTCCTCGGATCAAGGTGCTAGATAACGTCTAGAAGGCGCGAGCTTATGGAAAGTGCTGAAGAAATTAAACCGCCTAAAGACCAATAGGTCTCGGTAAGGGTGAGAAGGTGCGGTAAGAGCGCACCGTACGAGAGGCGACTCTTCGTAGCTGAGGTAAACCCCACCTGGAGCAAGACCAAATAGGAGTACATTAGACGAGATCCGCGTTGTACTCGGGTAGGTCGCTTGAGGCTAGGAGTGATCCTAGTCCTAGATGAATGATTATCCACGACAGAACCCGGCTTACCGGCTAACTCATCCCCATTTTAATACTATTGACGGCAGCATAATGACAATTGAAGAAGCACTCAACCTTGGTAAAGAAGCTTTAAAAAAGCTTCCCTCCCCCCAATTTGAGGCTGAGCTTCTTCTCTCTTTTGCCCTGAAATGCAATCGCAGTACATTGATTGCATTTCCTGAGCGCGCAATACCTTCAGAAATAATATCGCAATACTACGATCTTCTTGAGCGCCGCAGCCTAGGTGAGCCATTTTCCTATATTACAGGCGAACGCGAATTTTACGGACTCTCTTTAGCTGTGAGTAAAGAGACCTTAATTCCGCGTGATGATACCGAGATCATCGTCGATACAGCATTAAATCTCATTCCTGCCCCGCTCGATGCACCATTTTCATTATTAGATTTAGGAACAGGCACAGGCGCGATTGCGCTTGCCCTTAAAAGTATGCGCCCAGATATTCATGTCACGGCACTTGATTACTATGAAGAGACGCTTAAGGTTGCCGCAAATAATGCCAAGCGTAATCAGCTTGATGTGACATTCATTCAAAGCAACTGGTTTAGCAATGCACCTCTAAGACATTTTGATATGATCGTCTCTAATCCCCCTTACATTGATCCTGTCGATCATCATCTCGAGGGAGATGGGGTTAAATTTGAGCCTAAACGCGCACTCATCGCCGATAATAAAGGCTTATCTGATCTCTTTCATCTGATTGAAAACGCCCCTAATTATTTCAAATCTTCAGGCTGGTTACTGCTTGAACACGGCTATGATCAACGAGAATCACTCCAGGAGAAGATGAATACTTGCGGTTATATCAATATTAAAACCGTACAAGATTATGGCGGAAATGATCGTGTGACGATGGGGTTTTTCTCAAATTTCCAGAGTTAAACTTCCAGTTGTTAATTTGAATATTGTATTCCAGTTTATTTTTAATAATAAAGAAGATTTTCCTGCAGCTCCCCGCTCACTGTGTGTGGTCAAAATGTAATCCTCCCTAAAAATATATCAATAGTCTAAGAGATAATCGTTAGAGTTATATCTACGTTAAAGGTATTACTACATACCCAAAATCCTCCAAACTCAATGTAGCAATTACTTATATGATTGATACATTTTATGCAAATGCAAGAATGGAGTCGATACTCTCATGCAACTTTTTTTACCCTAATTATGAAAGTTGGGCAATGACCTCTTCCATTGTCTGCGTATCCTTCAATAATCCCTCTTTTTTATAGACCTCTTGAACGCAAGAGAACATCTTTAATACCTTTGGGTCTTTCTCATCCTGTCTAATCGAGGATATAATGGGGGACTTAGCCAACGCATCTTGTATCGGAAGATAGGTCACATTATCAATGGATACTTTAGCCGCACTCGCGGGGACAATGCAGATTCCTTCATTCGCAGCAACAAGGCCAATTGCTAATTGTATATCTCTTACCAACTCTACTTCTTTCAATTTCAAATTGTGATTTGTGAAAATATTAGAAATCTCTGTCGATAAGTTGGGAAAAGAGTGATTAGGATATAAAATCACTTTCTCTTCCACAAGATCAGCAAGGTAAATCTTTTTTCTATTTTTTTTAAATGGGTGCTGATTATTTATAACAATTGAGAGCTTCTCTTCACGCAATATATCCCGTCGTACCGCTGGGTCTGAGGCCAATATTCGCCCAAAACCAATATGAATTTCCCCATTCTTCAATGCTTCCAATTGCTCAATAGAACTCATCTCTAAAAGCTCAATCTTTATATTAGGATAAATATTGCGGTATGCCGCAATAATTTTCGGCAACAACCCATACAAAAGAGACACCACAAATCCTATTTTGATCACCCCACTATTTTTGGGTAAATTTTTTGTAAGATTCTTCGTTTCTGCAATTTTCTCTAGAATCAATAATGCATGGCTATACAAGACCTCTCCCGCAGGAGTTGGGCGCAATGGTCTGCTTTTTCGATCAATTAAATCCACACCCAGATCTTCTTCTAAGTTTTTAATTTGTCGGCTTAGAGGTGGCTGGGCAATACAGAGTTTCTCAGCTGCTTTTGTGAAACTCTGCTCTTCCACAAGGGTGGTAAAGTATCGCAAATACCTTATGTTCATAAATTATACCCTTTAAGTATTAAATTAGATAAAAATGATCTTAGACTCCAATCTTTTATTACATTAAGGTATATGAAAGCAAGATGCAAAATCTGGGATAAAAGTAAATACAAACTAATGGTTTATATCATGATAATCGTGATTAAATTATCTAAGGCTGAAAAGATTATATCCCATACCTGCAAATATAATTATAAAAGTGGAGGAAGTATCATGAGTATCCGTGCAAATTTTTCAAGTCATACTTTAGAAAAATTAGATCAACTACTAATTGAAAATTATGAAACCGGTGAGTTTAAACTACATCGCAGTGTCTTTACTGATGAAGATCTATTTGAATTAGAAATGAAGTACATCTTTGAAGGGAATTGGATTTTCTTAGCACATGAAAGCCAGATTCCAGATAATAATGATTATTACACAACCTATATGGGCCGTCAGCCTATTATTATTTCTCGTAATAGGGATGGAGAACTCAATGCTCTAATTAATGCCTGTTCCCATAGAGGGGCGCAGCTTTGCCGTTATAAGAGCGGAAATAGATCAACCTATACTTGTCCTTTCCATGGCTGGACATTTAACAATTCTGGCAAATTATTGCGCGTAAAAGACCCTAAAGATGCCGGCTATCCTGAAAATTTTAATAAAGAAGGCTCTCATGATCTGAAAAAGGTGCCTCGTTTTGAGAATTACAAAGGGTTTTTATTTGGAAGTTTAAATCCGGATGTTCCCCCACTTGAAGAATTCTTGGGAGAGACCACTAAAATTATTGACATGATTGTCGACCAATCTGAACAGGGCTTAGAAGTACTCAGAGGTTCATCTACCTACACATTTGATGGTAACTGGAAATTAACAGCCGAAAATGGTGCGGATGGTTATCATGTATCTGTTGTCCACTGGAATTATGCGGCAACGACGCAGCATCGAAAAGAGAAAGAAAATGCTGAGGATAACATTAAAGCTATGAGTGCTGGTTCATGGGGGAAACAAGGGGGCGGATCCTATGGTTTTGAAAATGGCCATATGCTGTTATGGACTCAATGGCAAAATCCGGAAGATCGCCCAAATTACTCAAAACTCGCTGAATATTCAGAGCAGTATGGTCCTGCCATGGCTAAATGGATGGTTGAACGCTCTCGCAACCTCTGCTTATACCCCAACGTCTACTTGATGGATCAATTTGGATCTCAAATTAGAGTCGTTAGACCCATCTCAGTCAATCAATCAGAAGTCACAATCTATTGTATTGCACCGATCGGGGAATCTAATGATGCGAGAACGAGACGAATTCGCCAATATGAAGATTTCTTTAACGCCTCAGGCATGGCAACGCCTGATGACCTCGAAGAATTTAGAGCCTGTCAAACTGGATATGGTGGCATTTCCTTAGAATGGAATGATATGTCTAGAGGTGCAGAACATTGGATTCAAGGCCCAGATGATGTTGCAAATGAAATTGGACTTAACCCTAAATTAAGCTGCATCAAAACAGAAGACGAGGGTCTCTATTTAGCACAACATGAATATTGGTTAGAGTCGATTAAGAAAGGTTTAAAAACAGAGTTATCACTACAGCTGGAGGAAAAATAAAATGACATCAAATACTAATCAAGACGTCAGCATAGAGCAAGTTTGTCAGTTTCTCTATCAAGAAGCACGCTTTTTAGATGATGAGCAGTGGGATGATTGGTTAACCTGTTATGCTGAAACAGCCTCATTTTGGATGCCTGCCTGGGATGACCGTGATACTTTAACCGAAGATCCGCAGTCAGAAATCTCATTAATCTACTATCCAGATAAGCAAGGGTTAGAAGATCGTGTTTTTAGAATTAAAACAGAGCGTTCATCAGCAACCATGCCAGATACACGGACTTCTCATAATCTCAGTAATATTGAAATTCTAGCGACTGATGGTCCGCTACTCACAGTTAGGTTTAACTGGCACACTTTGAGCTTCCGTTATAAAAAAGTCCAGAGTTATTTTGGTTCATCAACATATACCATTGATTTCTCTCAGGAATCACCCTTAATTATGAGTAAGTATGTAGTATTGAAAAATGATTATATCCATCAAGTGATTGATATATACCACATTTAACACTCATTAATCGTAATTCCTAACACAATAATAAAAAAATTAGAAAATAGTAATTATCAAAGGAGAATAGATAATATGGTAAATTTTGAAGTTGCTCTTCAATTTGAAGATGGAGTCACTCGTTTTATTCAGGTGATGCCTGATGAAATATTGTCGGATGCCGCCTATCGTCAAAAAGTCAATATCCCATTAGATTGTCGTGACGGCGCCTGTGGCACCTGTCGTGCTTACTGTGAAACCGGCAGCTATGACATGGATGAAGATGGCTATATTGAAGATGCTCTCACAGAGGAGGAAGCTGAGAAAGGTTATGTCCTAGCTTGCCAGTGCAAACCTACGTCTAATGGGGTTTATCAAATTCAAAGCACTTCAGAGCTCTGTAAAATTTCAGCACAAACCTATGAGGGCTCGGTCTCTTATTTAGAAAAAATCTCCGATTCTACTTTTGTACTGCGCTTATTATTGGCAGATGATAATAATACGCTCTCTTTCTTATCTGGGCAATATATCAATCTTAATATTCCCGGCACTTCCCAGATCCGCTCTTACTCCTTTAGTTCAGCACCTGATGCCCAAGAATTAGAGTTTATTATCCGCAATGTGCCGGAGGGTCTTATGAGTGATTATCTATCTGAGTCACTGAACCTTGGCGAAAATATGAATTTCACAGGACCATACGGTAGCTTTTATCTCAGAAATTTAGATAAGCCGACCCTCTTTTTAGCAGGTGGCACCGGTATTGCCCCCTTCAAATCTATGCTTGCAACATTAGCATCCAACGGTAATCAAGCCTCTGTGAAATTAGTGTATGGGGTAACAAATGAAGATGATCTTGTTGCCATAGAATTCTTAGACGAGATCAAAAATCAGCATCCTTGGTTTGATTATCGTGTCGTGGTGTTAAATAGTGATGCTCCAGAGAGACGTCAAGGCTATGTAACAGACCATATCGAATTAACTTGGCTAGAGGATGATTTTGATCTCTATTTATGCGGGCCTGTCCTGATGGTTGATGCGGTTCAAAAATGGTTAGATCAACACCAGATAGTACCCAGTCATTTTTATTATGAACGCTTTAGCGCCAATACCAATGGAGAATCATAATGAGATTTAAGGATAAAGTTGTCATCGTTACCGGTGCAGCACAAGGGATTGGTCGTGGTATTGCCCTTGCTCTCGCACAAGAAGGAGCAAAAGTGGTCTTAGCTGATCGATCTCCTATCGTCCATCAAGTCACTCAAGAAATTAACGTCGCGGGTGGCACTGCCTCCGATATTCTTGTGGACCTAGAGACTTATGGGGGTGCCGAAGAGATGGTTCAAGATACGCTTCAGCGTTATGGTCGTGTCAATATTTTAATTAATAATGTCGGAGGTGCTATTCAAATGAAGCCCTTTGAAGCATTCGATGCTAACGAGATTATCAATGAGGTCAACCGTTCACTCTTTCCAACTCTATGGGGATGCCGCGCTATACTTCCGTGTATGATAGCTCAAGAATGTGGCGTAATTGTCAATATCTCCTCCATTGCCACGCGTGGTATCCACCGTGCGCCCTACTCAGCGTCCAAAGGCGGTGTTAATACATTAACGCAATCTTTAGCGCTTGAGTATGCCGATAGAGGGATTCGTATCAATGCAGTTGCAACAGGCGGTACTGAAGCTCCGGCAAGATTAATTCCCCGTTATCAATCATCACTTACTGAGCAAGAAGAAACTTGGATGCAAGAAGTAGTTGATCAAACCATCGCATCCTCTTACTTAAAACGATACAGCACCATTGATGAGCAAGTTAAAGTGATTCTCTTTTTAGCATCTGAGGATGCCTCCTATATTACAGGGTCGGTCATCCCGGTGGGTGGTGGTGATCAGGGGTAACTTCCCCTCATTAAAGGTAGGTGAAGTATATGAAACCAACATATTATAATATTATTAGGGACTGGTCACTCTCCTCTAGCATTGCCGGTTTTCTTGCGGTGCTAATCTCCTATTCTGGCCCCATGATTCTATATTTTCAAGCGGCGCAGGTTGCGGGAATATCCAACAATATGACCGTTTCTTGGATTTTTGCAACTTCCATTGGCTCAGCAGTTGCCGGCATATTTCTATCGTTACGTTATAAAGTGCCAATTATTACCGCTTGGTCAGCACCTGGCACAGTATTATTGATCACACTATTTCCGGAAATGTCATTAAATGAAGTCGTCGGCGCGTATTTAATTACGGGCTTATTTTTTATGATTCTTGGGGTAACCAATTATTTCGATAAAATATTACAGTTGATTCCACAATCTCTTGCTGCAGGTATCATGGCGGGGATCTTATTTCAATTTGGTGTGAAGTTATTTCATGCAAGCGAAGCTGCTCCGATCATGGTTTTTGCCATGTTAGCCGTTTTCTTCATCTCAAGACGCTTTTCCCCTAGATATAGCATTATTTGGGTTCTGTTAGTAGGTGCTATTGTGAGCCTTTTACTCGGAGAAATGAATATTAAGGACTTTCAGCTTAACTTTGGCACCCCTGAGTTTATTGCCCCAACATGGACTTTCAATGGTTTATTCAACTTAGCAATCCCGCTCATTATTGTTACATTATCGGGGCAATTCCTGCCGGGAATGATGATGATTAAAATCAGTGGTTACCAAATTTCTGCGAAACCTATTTTATTAATTACAGGAATAGCATCTGTATTTGTAGCCTTTTTTGGGGGGATTACCATTGCATTAGCCTCTATTACAGCGGCATTGTGTTTAAGTAAGGAATCTCATGATCAGCCTCAAAAACGCTATATCTCCGGCATTTCTAATGGCGTATTTTATTTTATAGGGGCTATTTTTGCCGGTAGCATTGTCACTATCTTCAATATTTTCCCCAAAGAGATGGTTGCCGCATTAGCAGGGTTAGCTTTATTAGGCGCAATCAGCGCTAATTTATCCTTAGCAATGCGTGATGAAAGCGAAAGAGATGCTGCCTTAATTGCATTTTTAGTGACGGTATCAGGGATCTCTTTCTTTCAAGTTTCATCAGTATTATGGGGCAGCGTCATTGGTATTATTGCCCACATATTCTTAAGTAAAAGAGGAGAAAACAGGCGTTAAAACAGTAAGATTCGGCATAATTTTGGTATTTAAAATGTCGTGAAAGAACATTTCGTACCATAATCAGCCATTACAAAATAACAACAATAGACCCCAAACTATCCATAGAAAGGGGCAAATCACTGAGGAGTAGATATGAAAATTAAGAACGAAGCGGGACTATTGCAATTAATAGATCATGCTAAATTTGGCACATTCCATTGGAAAATATTATTTTGGTGTCTTTTAGTCATCATTTTTGATGGCTATGACCTTGTTATTTATGGGGTGGCATTACCCCTGCTTATGGCTGAATGGGGTTTAACCGCGGTAGAAGCAGGCGTGTTGGCAAGCACAGCTCTTTTTGGAATGATGTTTGGTGCTATGGGATTAGGAACAATATCCGATAAAATTGGCCGTAAAAAGACCATTATCATTTGTGTCGTCATCTTCAGCGGCTTTACCGTAGTAGGAGGATTGGTAGATAATCCTACTCAGTTTGGGATCACGCGTTTTATTGCCGGATTAGGAATTGGTGGTTTAATGCCTAATGTTGTAGCCTTAATGACTGAATATGCACCAAAACGGATTCGAAGCACTTTAGTTGCTGTTATGTTTAGTGGCTATGCTATTGGTGGAATGAGCTCCGCACTTCTAGGTTCATGGCTTGTAGGAGATTATGGTTGGAGAATTATGTTTTATATCGCCGGCGTTCCTCTACTCTTAATTCCTTTTCTTTGGAAATCTTTGCCCGAATCACTGGTATTTTTAGTCAAAAAATCACAATTTACTGTAGTACAAACAATTGCCAGTAGAATAAAACAGCAACCCATTATTATTGAAAAGCAAGATTTCACAATTAATGAAGCCAGCAAAGAAGACGTAGCGCCGTTAAAAGCGCTATTCCAACAAGGTCGAGCCTTTAGTACTATCATGTTTTGGCTCGCATTTTTTATGTGCCTATTAATGGTATATGCACTGGGTAGCTGGCTGCCAAAACTAATGTTACAAGCAGGTTATAGCTTAGGTACCAGTATGTTGTTCCTTTTTGCTCTTAATATTGGTGGCATGGTAGGTGCTATTGGCGGTGGCTTCTTGGCGGATCGCTATCATATTAAACCAGTGTTAACGATCATGTTCTTAATGGGAGGAATTGCTCTCGTTCTCTTAGGCTTCAATTCCCCAACAACGGTACTTTATACTCTTATTGGTATTGCAGGTGCTGCAACCATTGGCTCACAAATACTACTCTATACATTTGTAGCACAGTACTACCCTGCTTTTGTCAGATCAACGGGAATGGGCTGGGCTTCAGGAATTGGTAGATTAGGCGCAATTGTTGGTCCTGTATTAACAGGGGGATTATTAACCCTAGAATTTACACATCAAATGAATTTTTTAATGATTGCTATTCCGGGTTTAATCGCTGCCTTAGCTGTAGGCTTTGTTAACTTAAAAATGTCTGTTGATGGTGCGCGTACTGCATCACAAACAAGTATATAGATAATCAAGGATAACAATGCTCCCAAAAGCCGTAACAATTTACCCAGTCACGGCTTTTTTTGTTGCTTATGACCCGTCTTAAATAACGTTGTCAACTTTATTAATCCTAATCAAGAAAGCTAAATAACAACGCATATTAAGAGAGTTCAAAAAGATTACACCTTAGCTTTTAAATTAGCTATTGTATGAATAGCCACCAGTTTTGTAGATACCTTAAAGGTAGATAAAATGGCAAATTAATGAGATGATTATGGGTGGCAAACGATATCCAGAAGAATTTAAAATTGAAGCAGTCAAGCAAAGATTATAGTTTGGATGAAATTATGAATGTTCAACAGACCCTAAAAGAAATTGCATTTTGGGTATATGCTGGATCTATCTTTCATTCTTTAAAGAAATGAAAGTTACACGTAAAAAAAGACCTTCAAATACCGAGAAAGTATTAGAATCCCCCGGAAAAAGAAGACAATATCTAAAGCGTTGCGATAAAGCATTATCTGTAGGATTTACTAGCGTTGTTTACAGTATTTGGAGAAAATACTGTTATGAATATGCATAAAAATACCCGATTAACGCCTTATCATCGTGAAGAGATTTGGCGTCTTTA
>CANRON010000049.1 GCA_947632245.1 uncultured Ignatzschineria sp.
ATTGAAGTAGATGAACTCATGTTTGCCGGCATGATTTATGATAACGAAAAACGCCTCCACTCCTTCAAGCTTTTAAGCGAAGTGATGCAATCTTTATCCTAAAATAGATCGACAAGTAAGGCATATCGAATGCCTTATCGTAGATACTACAAATAGGATTAGTTCTCAAGTAGAAAAGTAACAGGTCCATCATTGATCAATGCGACTTTCATATCTGCACCAAACTGCCCTGTTTCCACCTTACTGAGTTGTGTTTTGGCATATACAACTGCATAATCAAACAACTGCAAACCAAGCGTCGGATTTGCGGCGCTTGTAAAGCTCGGACGTAATCCTTTTTTAGTATCTGCGGCAAGTGTGAATTGCGATACCATTAATAGCTGACCTCCTATATCTCTTAAGGATAAATTCATTTTTCCTTCGCTATCACTAAAAACACGATACTTTAAGAGTTTATCAACCCCTTTTTGTACACTCTCTTCGGTATCATGTGGCTCTATGCCAATCAATGCGAGAACTCCCTGCGCAATGCTTCCGACAATTTCGCACTCTACTTCAACACTGGCTTGTTGAACTCTTTGTAATAAAATTTTCATGATTCAATAATATCCCCTCTCACGCCTACAACATAAAAATGACGCACCGCCAATATGATTAACAATTGCTTAAACTTAAGCAGTCATTATACTTGTTATTATAGTATCAACATATTTACAAGCATTCATGTTTGCTATTATTCAACTTGTTTTTTGTAAATCAGGTCATAGGTTCAATTCATTACAAAAGGAGTCTTCATGTTAAATTCTCACACACTAGATTTGCGCACGCTACGCCACTGGATTTTTGATATGGATGGAACCCTCACGATTGCAATGCATGATTTTGCGATGATCAAAAAAGTCTTAGAAATTCCGATAGAGGAAGATATTCTCGTCAATCTCGAAAGACTTCCTGAAGCTGATCGTAAAGCAAGATCTCGCTGGCTAGCTGAATACGAACTCAAAATAGCCAAAGAAACGATACCCGCAGAAGGAGCAATGGCATTATTGACATACTTATCTGAGAAAAATAGTCAATTTGCCATTTTAACCCGCAATCTAAGTGATCTTGCGGCTATCACTCTTGAGGCTGCAGGTGCTTCCTCTTTCTTTCCACCAGAGCTCATTATTGGCCGTGAAGATGCAGCACCAAAACCACATCCTGATGGCATTTTAGCAATTTTAGAACAATGGGGAATTGCACCGCATGAAACAGTCATCGTAGGGGATCATGAATATGATCTCGCGGCAGGAAAAAATGCTGGTATTGCCACAATATTAGTCAATCATCCAACAAATATTTATCCCAACCTTGCGGACTTTCACTTCAAAGATTGTGTGAGCTTACTACATCATCTCTCTGCGTAAAATGTTGAATTTCCCCTTAATAAAATATCCCATAAAAAACATGCTCTATTGCAGCTAACGTAGATTTATTGACTACCTTTCTTCTCTTACATCCCGTAATGAAAATATAGCTAAGAAAGGATTTCTATGAACTCTGCCACACTCTTACATGACTTTAATCGCGAGGTTATTCAAAAAAGCATCGATTCTACACTCCCCTGTAACCTTGCAGACCATTGGTTGCGTATTTTAGCCAATAGTTTGGAAAGAATCCTCGAGGGCAACCCAAAAGATGAAGACAACATTGCCCTCGACCGACAACTTGTGACGATGGCGACTCAACATATTTTCACTGCTAAATCAATACGTCTCCCCGATTTCAAAATCCCTCAGCCGCATATTATCGGAGAATATTTTGAAAGCTATCGTATGGAACTTGCATTAGAGTCCATTTCTAGAACGACAGATATCGCTGTAAATGCTGCAACCCTAGAAACGATTTTCACAAATCGAGAAGTAAGCATCGATCACAAGCATTAACCGCTTAACAACTACCTTCTGGGCTCCTTGCCCTGACTTTCACTTAGAAAAAGCCGCTTAAGCGTGAATTCATAGTAAAAGTAGTTATAATGGGTGTCTTTATTTGTATTGATGAGCGTTAAATCATGAAGCTACTTCTCGTAGATATTGGCAACACGACCGCAGACTTTCGGGTCTTTGATTTTGAAAATAGATCTCTCACCGCCCTAATCAGACCCTTAAGTCAAGATGAGGTACTGAGTGATACTGTGTCAATCATCAAAAAACTCAATCAATTTAATATTGTATTCGATGCGATCGTTTATGTTTCTGTCGTGCCAGATCTTAATGATTTAATACGTGCTATTGGCGCACAGTATGATATTCCTGTATATAGCTTACGCCATGATCTTCCTGTAGATTGGTCTCGCTTTCAACTGAAGAACCTCAATCTATTAGGCGCTGATTTTGTCGCGAACTTTTATGGAATAGAGGCAGCTTATGGCTTTAAAAACTGCGCCGTCATTGCCTTAGGAACTGCGACAACTATCTTTATTATGCAAGATGGAAACTTCATGGGCACCACTATTTCCCCGGGGATTCAATCTAGCCTGCAGGGTCTATTTTCTCAAGCCGCCCTCCTTTCAAAAATGGATTATGCACTGCAAGACGGTGTGCTTGGTTTTAACACTTTCGAATCGATCAGCATCGGGACGATCAATGGCCACTATTATATGATTGAGGGTTTGCTCGCAAAAATGCGAGAAGAGTATCAGATTGATCAATGCATTTTCACAGGCGGAAACTTGCGCTATTATGAAAATGCGTCTTTCAAAGATCGCCTTACTTGTGATGAGACGCTTATTTTTAAAGGTCTTATTTACCTCTTCACCCAAATGCAACCTCACCTTGCTTAAAATATCAATAGGCGCCGAATAATCATGTTACGCACCCCTCAATTTTGGCAATCAAAAGGTCTCTTATCTACGCTGTTACTCCCTTTTTCAAAAATTTATGGCCTTATTTCCACCATTGATTTAGTCCAAAAAGAGAAGAAAGCGCGAAAACTCCCGAAACCTGTCATTGTGGTTGGTAATATCAATATGGGTGGTACTGGAAAAACGCCGGCAACAATTGCACTCACGCAAGCATTACAAGCAAGAGGCTTGATTGTCGGCATTCTTTCTCGGGGATTTGGCCGGCAAGAAACTGCTCTAACCATCGTCCACAAAAATGCGACGCCCACTCAAATTGGGGATGAACCTTATCTCATATTTCAGAAAACAGCGGCGCCTATGGCGGTTTTTTCAGATCGCTATGAAGCAGGAATCGCCCTTTTACATGCCAATCCCAATATCGATTGTTTTATCTGTGATGATGCGCTCCAACATCGACAACTTTATCGAGATATTGAAATTGTCGTTGTGGGTAAGCAAGGTTTTGGCAATGAACGGCTTTTCCCGGCAGGTCCTTTACGTGAACCGATAGATCGTTTAAAAAAGTCTGACTATATTTTAAGCAACAATGCGAATACTGACTATCTTAAAAATATTGCGCAAAAAAATGAAATTATTGATTTAAAATCAGTGCTATCGACACCCTACAATATTCATTCTCTCGAGGAAAAATCTTTTACAGAATTTCAAAAAATAACCTTTACTGCGGTAGCAGGTATTGCACATCCTGAGAATTTCTATAATATGCTCAAGCAGAAAGGTCTCCAATTTAGTGTGTGTAGCTTCCCAGATCATTTCCATTTTTCAGAAGCTGATTTGAGCACCCTTCAATCCCCCATCCTCATGACTGAAAAAGATGCCGCAAAGTGTCTCGATTTTAATCGCGAAGATCTTTGGGCTGTTCCGCTTGAAAATAAGATTTGTTCATCATTTATTGATACACTGTTCAAGAGAATAAACAGTCTGAAATAATAGAATTAACGTTCCTCATTAAACGTTATTCATTCATTTAGGATATCTTGCAATAATGCTTTTATGTTCCAACACATATGAGTGCAACCGTTAAACGCACCTGTTTTTGATTATTTTTATCGCATTTTCATACAAAGAATGTCTAAAAATATAAAATAGAGATGCGCTATTAAATATAAAATTCTGTACAGGTACAAATTTGCTGCAGATTAAATTCATATAAAAATATGTGTAGAGAAACATATAGCAAAGAAAAACACATTGCCAAGATAACCATATTTATATCAATGATTAATAGGGGTTTTTAACAATGACAACAACGACATTTAGCGCATCAACAACATTTCCGCTAACTGACCCTATGCGCCTTATTAGGCGCTTATGCAAACATTGGGCTCATAAGCTCACAACAGAATATAGCGATAACAAAGGTTCCGTTGATTTCGGAAATGGCACGATTGCCAAACTTTATGCCAATGATGGCTCGCTAACCATTAAAATTAATGCACCGACTGAAACTACACTCGAAGAAATCGAATCTGTCATAGTCAGACATATTGAACGTATGATTCCAGAAGAAGAAATATGTGAGATCCAGTGGGCGCAATCCATATAAAGGAACAATAAATTAGTGAATGATATAATAAAAGACAGAGACTATTTTGCAAAATATTTTGAAAATGATGCAGAATACAGTGCTCAGCGCGAACAATATGGCAGAGCAATTCCAAGCCGTAATTTCATTTTAGAGCTTTTAACCGCAGAACCAGGCCTTGGTTTTGACGATGTTGCGCAGATCTTTAAACTCCGTAAAAACTGGGAACTTGATGCGCTTGAAAACCGCATGAATGCTATGATTCGACAAGGCAATATCTACCTTGATCGCAAGGATAAAATCCAAGTCCTAGATACAAGCAAAACCTATATTGGTACCGTATCTGGTCATGCAGAGGGGTATGGACACTTAGATATCCCGGGCGAACCTTCCTTTTTTATCCCCCCACAAGAGATGAAAGGACTCCTTCATGGTGACAAAGCCGAAGCCGCTATCAACGGCGTTGATAACCGTGGTCGCCGCATCGCTAAAATCGTCAAAGTTATCGAACATAACTTAACGGAGCTTGTCTGCCGATTCTATCGACAAGATGGCACTAACTATGCAATCTCAGAAAACCGTAGAATCACCACTGAGTTTATAATCGATGAAGATAAAACATTAAAAGCTAAAAACCTGGATATCGTTCGTATTAAAATCACACAATATCCTGATGATACTAAGCGTGCGAAAGGCGAGGTTCTCGAAGTATTTGGTCCTGAAATGACCGTAGATATCGAGATCACGCAAGCAATGCTTGAACACAATATTCCACATCAGTTTTCAAAAGGGACAGAACAAGAAGTTGAACTGATTCCTGATTCTGTTAGTGCTGAAGAATCAAGCACTCGTAAGGATTATCGCGATATTCCACTTGTTACTATTGATGGTATTACTGCGCGTGACTTTGATGATGCGGTTTTCTGCGAACCCCTTCAAAATGGTCACTATAAACTCTATGTTGCAATCGCGGATGTTGCACATTACGTTGCACGAGATTCAGAGATTGATAAAGATGCATATGTCCGATCAACATCTGTCTATTTCCCGAACTATGTTGTGCCTATGCTGCATCAGAAGCTCTCTAATGGTATCTGTTCATTAAATCCTGATGTTGATCGCCTGACAATGGTAGCAGAGCTCGAAATTAACCGCGAAGGCGAATTAGTTGCTTACGAGTTTTTCGAAGGCGTCATGCGCTCTCATGCCCGCCTCACCTATGAGCTTGTACAGAACATCATTGATGGTGATGGTGCGCTTCGTGATACCTATGCGACATTAACACCACATTTAGATCACCTCTACGAGCTTTACAAAATTCTTCGTAAAGCACGTAATGAGCGCGGCACAATTGACTTTGAAACCGTAGAGACTTTAATTTTATACGATAACGATGGTGAAATTGATAAAATCGTACCCGATGCGCGATTTGATGCCCATAAAATCATTGAAGAGTGCATGATTACTGCCAATATTGCCGCGGCCAAACTCATTGAGGCTTCACCGCTTTCAGCTTTATACCGCGTGCACCCTAAGCCTGATAGCAAGAAGCTCATGGCGCTGCGCGATTTCTTGAAAGAGTTTGGTCTAGGTCTTGCCGGTGCAAGCGAACCATCGCCTATGGATTATGCGGATACTTTAAATGCCGCAAAAGAGTTACCCGCATTTAATATGATTCAAACCGTCATGTTGCGATCACTGAGTCAGGCCGTTTACCAGCCTGAAAATGATGGTCACTTTGGACTTGCATTATCACATTACGCACACTTTACATCACCAATTCGTCGTTACCCTGATTTAATCATTCATCGTGCCATTAAACTCATTATTCAAAAAGGAAACTTCGAGCACTTCTATACGGAAGTACAAATGGTGCACATGGGTGAGCATACTTCAATGTGTGAACGCCGAGCCGATGATGCAACACGTACTGTAATGGACTGGCTCAAAGCAAAGTATCTCTCACGCTTTATCGGTGATGAGTTTGATGGAAAAATCACAAGTATCACGAGTTTTGGAATGTTCGTCGAGCTTGAAAATATTTTTATTGAGGGCTTAGTTCATATCTCTAAACTTTCAGGGGACTTCTTCATCTATGATGATACGCGTCATCGCTTAATTGGCGAGCGCACCAAACAGCAATATCGCTTAAGCGATCCTGTACGCGTCAAAGTGATTGAATCAAATCCCGATACCAAACACATTGACTTTGAATTAATCTCGCCCGTTATTGAAGGCGGCGATAATGATGCAAAAAGAGGACGCAAAAATGGCGGTGATCGCCCTGTTCCGAAAAAACCTCGTAATGGTGCAGCTGACACTCAAGCAGATGCTAAAGCTAAAAAAAAAGGTAGACGCAGCCCTGTAAAATCGGCACGTCCAGATAGTACAAAGCCAAAACGTCACCGTAAGAAAGCAAAGTCTTAACATATTGTTATGGTATTTAATTTAAAAGACTTCATCTAAAAGCAAATACGCCGTCATTCAGTATGAAAAACTATCGACAAATTATTCATGTGGATATGGATGCCTTTTATACATCTGTTGAGCAACATGATCATCCTGAATATCAGGGAAAGCCGCTTGTTGTTGGCTTCTCTGAAGGCCGCGGCGTAATTGCGGCAGCAAGCTATGAAGCGCGTCAATTTGGTATCCATTCAGCAATACCGACTAAACGTGCTTTAGAGCTATGCCCACAGTTAGTATTTGCTGCACCGCGGTTCTCTCGTTACCGCGAAGTTTCACAACATATTCGCAATATATTTTATGAGTATACTGAGTTAGTAGAGCCGCTTTCACTTGATGAAGCATATCTTGATGTTACTTCTAATCATAAAGGCATTGCATCCGCAGAAGTGATTGCGCGTGAGATAAAGGCAAAAATTAAAGAAACTCTGGGGCTTACTGCATCCGCCGGTGTTTCATATAATAAATTCCTTGCAAAAATCGCTTCTGATGTCAATAAGCCCGATGGTCTTTTCATAATAACCCCCGATAGTGCGCCGACATTTTTAGCTCAATTAGCGATTGAAGACTTCTATGGCGTGGGAAAAGTGACCGCTGCAAAAATGCATGAATTAGGTATCAAAACAGGTGCGGATCTTCTTGCTCTCAATGAATCCGAGCTGAGCCGTCACTTTGGAAAGGCGGGGATTAGCTACTATGGCTATGCGCGAGGTATTGATCATAGAGCTGTCGATCCTTTCCAACCTCAGAAATCAATAGGGGTGGAGGAAACTTTTTTTGACGATCTGACACTCAAAGAATCCATCATTGAGGAATTAGAGATCATTGCAACAGAATTAGTCTCCCGCGCGATCAATAGCCAATTCATAGGGCGTAATTGCACTTTAAAAATCCGCTATAAAGATTTTACGCAAGTCTCCAAAAGCATCACAACCCACTTCCCTCTCGGGCATGATTTGATTGAGCTGTGGAAAGTTGCACTGTTATTGGTAGAAAAGATGAACCTCCAGCCCCAAAAAGGTATTCGATTAATGGGACTCTCGATTGCAAATGTTGATCTTGATAAAGATGCTCTAAGCAATGCGTTAAATCAGCGCTTTTTCCCCTTTTAAACCCTATGTATTGTCATTGTCTTTTCATAATATGACACTATACTCATAGTAAAATTAATTGATATATTATCTTGAGCCTTTATTGCAATGACAATACCCCAAAATACGATTTTATCGAATACCCCGAAGCAAGACTCACTCTCTATTTGGCATATTTTTTTAATATTTTTGCGACTAGGTCTTACCTCATTTGGCGGCCCTGCGGCACATATTGTTTTTTTCAGATCTGAGTTTGTCAATAAAAGAGTATGGCTTTCAGAAACAGAATATAACGACCTCGTCTCCTTTTGCCAATTTTTACCAGGTCCTGCAAGTAGCCAAGTAGGTATTGCCATTGGCTTAAATAAAGCGGGGATTTTAGGGGCAATCAGCGCTTGGCTAGGCTTTACACTCCCTTCCGTATGCATCTTGCTTATCGCCGCAATCGGACTGACAGAGTTTGAAAATAAAATCCCTATTACTGTGATCGATAGCCTCCAAATTGCCGCGATTATTGTCATTGCACAAGCCACCTTTTCAATGGCCCGTACATTTTGTCCAAGCAGCAAAACACTCCTAATAATGTTGCTAACGGCACTTTTAGTGCTGATCATACCTTCAAGCTATGCACAAATAGGTGCTTTGATAGTAGCGGGGTTTGTGGGAATCTATTATTTAAATACACGCCCCCAGCCAGAACCTATTCCCCAAAATGCCTCCCGATCGCATTATTTAATAACCGAAAGACTTTTCATTCCCAAATCGGCAAAGATAGCACTCATTATGCTAGGGGTTTTACTCATTATCCTCCCCTTGATGCTTATCTTCTTTAAAAGTGATCTGCTAATCTTATTTGACCTCTTCTTCAGAACGGGTGCGATTGTTTTTGGCGGTGGGCATACAATATTACCCTTACTGCATCATGAAACAGTGACAACAGGACTTATTACAGAGCAGCACTTCTTGGCCGGATATGGTGTTGCACAAATCGTTCCGGGGCCGTTATTCACATTTGCCGCTTTCATTGGGGCTAAGGTTCCTACAACATTACCCTATATGCTTACGGCAACAATTTGTGTAGTTGCAATTTTTCTCCCTTCATTTCTCATGATTATTGGTTTAATGCCCATTTGGGAAAAACTACGAACAAAAACAGTTGTCCGCGCTGCCCTCATCGGCATTAATGCCGCTGTTACGGGATTATTATTAGCAGCCCTGCTCAATGCCATCTATTTAGTCGGATTTCATCAAGCGCATCACTACTACTTACTACTATTCTCTCTTTTCTTACTCTTCATCATCAAACTTCCCCCTTGGCTCATCGTACTCATTTCTGCCCTCTTTGGCCTAGGTCTATCACTACTATAGGAATTTTCAGCGCAATCATCCTAAAATGTAAAACTAACTAATCCAATTTTCAGAGAGTGCTTCTTTCCACCAATTAAGTGCTAAGCCATTATCATGTGTTCGCCAAGCTACATATATTGTGGCGTCTTTATGGCGTTCTTGTACTGACTTTTCAATCAAAGCACCTGTGCGAATGAAATGCTTTGCGGTATGCTTCGGCAAAAATCCATGACCAATTCCAGCGATCTGCAACTGTACTTTATCAGCAAGTGTATTGACTGTAATGCGCTTCTGTCCTTCAAATAACCCCGCAGAATGCGTCGGAAAATATCTCGCACTATCTGCTAAAACAATTCCTGTATGCTCCAATAGATCCTGCTTTGTAAGCACCCTATCGATATTTGCCAGCGGATGACTCGGGGCAACACAAAATACAAATGGGATAACCCCTATCGGATAAGTACTATAACCACCGCCGGTTGGCCCTTCGCCAAAGCCGATCACAAGATCTGCTCGAAATTTTAATAATGCTTCCCAGGCTCCCGTCAAAACCTCGCGTATTAGATTAACTTCTGTTGCTACGACGGATGCTTTAAATCTTTCTAATAGGGGATAAAAAATCTCGATCGGAAAGATGGCATCAACGCCTATTGTGATCGACTCCTCAACTCCTTTGGCCATCTTATGGAGTCGCTCTTCTAAATCCGAAACGGCTGTTAAGAGCACTCTTCCTTCTTCTAATAAAACACCGCCTATAGCTGTCAGTGTGACGTGGGGACCATTTCGTTCGAAAAATTGAATCCCCATCTGCTCTTCTATCTTCGAAACGCTATAAGAGATGGTCGAAGGTGCTTTATGTAATATTTCCGATGCTTTTGTAAATGACCCTGATTTTGCAATCGTATCAATAATCTTGATCGCTTCTAATGTTAATTTCACAATCTATCCTTTTGAGAAATGATCCTTATTTTTACATTCGAATAATTCGATATTAGCCTACAGTATAATTCATTTTGAAAACTGCCTCACTCCCTATAATAGATACATGTCTACCCTCTAAAAAAATATGAAAATAAAGGAGTCAATGATGATCACAACTCGTAAAGCACATGAGAGAGGTCAAGCAAACCATGGCTGGTTAAAATCAGCGCATACGTTTTCGTTTGCGAATTATTACGATCCTCAGCAGATAGGCTTCTCTGATCTACTCGTCATCAACGATGACAAAATAGATGCTGGGAGAGGTTTTGGCACTCATTCACACAATGATATGGAAATATTTAGCTATGTGCTAGAAGGTGCTCTTTCCCACCAAGATTCAATGGGGAACGGTGACACTATCTATCCGGGCGATATTCAGCTGATGAGCGCGGGTTCAGGGATCATGCACAGTGAAATGAATGGTTCTACGACTGAGCCGGTCCATTTTTTACAAATATGGATTGTCCCCAATGTTCAAAATGCAAAGCCAACATATCAAAAAATGCATCTTCACCCAGATGATAAAAAAGGTCATCTTCGTCTTTTTCTCTCGCCGGATATACAGGAAAACACCTTGATGATTCGCCAAGATGTATCTGTGTATGCGGGTATATTCTCGAAAGAAGATGATTATATATTTCAGCTTAACTCTAAACGCTACTACTACCTACATATCGCCACCGGCAATGTTGAAGTCAATGGTATATTAATGAACGCCGGCGATGGGGCACGGATTCGTCAAGAAGAAGTGTTACATTTTTTAAAGGGAGATCATGCAGAGGTTTTACTCTTCGATCTCAGAGCACAAGACTATCCTAGTCGTTAGAAACTGATATTATTTTAATACTCCTTATAATGCAAAAAGCGATCAACATCTCTGCTTGATCGCTTTATTTTTCAATCTTGACTACAGTGTACAAGCGCCACCAGCACAGCCTGTATCTTCAATCTCTTCAGGACTTGATGCATCAATCGGGTTCTCTGAGTTACCCGTTACACCTTCATATAAATTATCTAAATCAAATGTTAAATCATCTAACTCTTCACTCATTATGTTCTCCTTCTCATTGAGAATCCTATTATACGGAATTCTGATATTTTCATGCGCTCAAAATTTATCCGAGCTGCTTGATGTCTATCCTACCCATCTCTCATCATTTTAATAAAACAGTATTCAATAATAAACAAATATAATACTTTATACTTTTTCTGATTTTTCCCTTCTATTGGATTAGCTGTTTACTATTGAATATTAACATTGAGTAAAAAGCGGCCTGCTTGCTAAATTCCTTTGAAGTGGACGATAGAGTGTATAAATAATCGCTAACGCTGTGAGTACTAGCAGATACCAAGCAATAATCTTATGTGGGGATACTAAGCGCCAAATCTCCACTTGGTGCGGATATTTCCAAATCATATAATAACTGCCGATATTTTCTGCGATCCATAGCAGTCCGCTGATACTCAATAAAACCCACAAATAAGGAATGGTAATTTTCACAGTAGAAATCTGCAAAGAGATACGCGTTTTTCTAAATATAACAATACTCCATATGAGGATTACCCATCTTAAATCGACTGTAAAATGATGTGTCATAAAATTGATATATGCCAATCCCCCTATAAAAACTATCTGCCTGTATGTAGGGAAATTGAAAAAAAGACTATTGAAGTTTCTTTGCATACGCAGGATATAAGAGCCGACAGAGGCATACATAAAGCCTGTAAATAAGGGAACACCTTGTATATAGAGATATCCTGATAACGGATAACTCCATGATCCCATTTTTATCTTAAAGATCTCCATACTCATCCCTAAAAAATGAAAAATAAAGATCATAGCGGACTCTTTCAGCGTCTCAATTTTCCCTATCACTAATAAAGCCTGAAGTATCAAGGCACTCATTGATAAAAAATCCATCCGAGATAATGAAGCATTTACAGGATAAAAATGCGCCGTCAAGGCAATTAAAAATAATAACAAGATTCCAAAAATACAGCTATTAATCTGTAAATTACAAAATTCTATCATTAG
>CANRON010000050.1 GCA_947632245.1 uncultured Ignatzschineria sp.
ATCAATCTGAGATTGTAGGTACACTTCGAGTCCTAACAACGCGATATTTTCTTGCTCTGTTTCCAGCCAATCGATGTACTCTTCACTTTCATCTAACATTTTCGAGAGAAGATCACGAGATACATAATCGAGTACTTCTTCGCAATGAGTAATCGCTTCCACAAGCACTACTCGTTTTTGATATTCGCGATCAAGGTCACACTTTAAGATCTCAGGTACATCTTCACCAATCAAAAGCTTACCTAATTCTTGCAAATTCGGAAGGCCTTCAAGCAATAAAATACGAGAAATGACATCGTCAGATTCTTTCATATCTTCGATTGATTTCTTATAAATTGGATGCCCTAACCCTTCAAATCCCCAATTTCTTAAAATACGCGCATGCAAAAAATATTGGTTAATGGAGATTAAATACTGTCCGAGCACTTTATTTAAGTGCATCAATACACTACGTTCTACTTTCATAATTTCGACCTCTTTTATTATATGTAGTTTCCAAATCTATAAGACTAAGCATTAGCTGCAATGAGCCTTATATTTGAGTGATTTAAAAGAATCTAAAATTATGCAATTTCACTTTGAAGATAGAGTGGTAAGCCAATTGTTTTGATAAGACGTAACTGCTTTTCAAGCCAGTGTGCATGGTCTTCTTCTGTATCTTTCAATTGCACAACAAGCATATCGCGTGTGACATAATCTTGTTTCTCTTCACAGAGCGCAATCCCTTTTTTCAAAGCATCACGAACAGACAATTCAAGGTTTAAATCACTTTGTAGCATCTCTTCAACGGTTGTACCGATATTAATGGCATCTGGTACCATTTTCGGCGTTCCTTCAAGTAAAAGAATACGTTGAATGATTAACTTCGCATGTAATGTTTCATCATCCATTTCATGGAAGATACGCTCAAACAACTTCTTATAGCCCCACTCCTCATACATTGATGAATGAATGAAATACTGATCTCTTGCCGCTAATTCGCCTGCTAAAAGAACATTTAGATAATCGATAACTTCTTTATTCCCTTTCATTTTTCGTTTCCTTTTAATGAAATTAATGAATGTAATCGTGACTTAATATTCGTTGCAACAATCAATTTTAAGCATTTATTACATTCTTACTTGAGTGAGTTTAATAAATTGACCTATATAGTATAACAACTATTTCACCCATTACGAATTGAGATTATTATCCACAATCAACAAGTTACAAACAGAAATGATTCACAAACAAAGATGAGTCATAATCCTCTGATTTTTCCTATTATTCTCTTATATTACAATGTGGTATATATACAACCTATTCATAAACAACAATGATTCACAGATCACACGTACTCTTTTCTCATCAATATGAGCATTATTTAATCAATAAAAAAACCCCTCACGATCTTTTGTAACCATGAGGGGTCTCTTAACAACTAGTCGTTATAGCGACTCTTCGCGCTCTAGAACAATATTGAGCATTCTACGTAGTGGCTCTGCGGCACCCCAAAGAAGCTGATCACCAACCGTAAATGCGTTTAAAAACTCCGGGCCCATATTCATTTTGCGAAGACGACCAACCGGAATTGTCATTGTGCCAGATGTCGCTGCGGGCGTTAATTCTTGCATGGTAATTTCACGGTGATTAGGGACAACTTTAACCCACCGGTTTCCTGATTCGATTAATGCTTCAACATCCGCCATCGGTACATCTTTCGTTAATTTAAGCGTTAAAGCTTGAGAATGACAACGCATCGCCCCGACGCGCACGCAAGTGCCATCAATCGGTACTTGTTTCGCTAACTGAAGCAGCTTATTACTCTCTGCCATTGCCTTCCACTCTTCACGGCTTTGGCCATTTTCTAGCTCGCTATCAATCCAAGGGATTAAACTACCGGCAAGGGGAACGCCAAAGCGCGCTTTTGGATATTGATCTGTCGAGAAAGAATCTGTAATCATCTGATCAATTTCAAGAATACTCTTTGCAGGATTATAGAGGTCTTTATTCACTAAACCATGAATCGCCCCCATCTGCTCAAGCAGCTCCTTCATGTTTTGAGCGCCGGCGCCAGATGCTGACTGATACGTCATTGAAGTAGCCCACTCCACTAAACCTTCTTTAAAAAGAGGACCTAATGCCATTAACATCAAGCTTACCGTGCAGTTACCACCAATAAAGTTTTTAATACCTTTATCAATACTGGTATCAATTACATTACGATTCACAGGATCGAGAATAATCGTGGCATCATCTTGCATACGAAGTGATGATGCCGCATCAATCCAATAGCCATCCCAACCTGCTGCACGCAACTTCTCAAACACTGCAGAAGTATAATCACCACCTTGGCAACTAATAATAATATCTTGCGCACGAAGTGCTTCTAAATCGAAAGCATCGACGAGTTTCGTATCTTGACTCCCCGTAATAGTCGGAGCATCTCCGCCACTGTTTGAAGTTGAGAAAAAGGTGGTATGGATTCCCGTAAAATCATTTTCACTTATCATTCGTTCCATCAATACAGAACCAACCATTCCACGCCAACCTACTAAACCCAACTTTTTCATGATTTACCCTCAAAAATAGATATAAAAAAACGAAATACAAATAATGAACTTCGTCATACAACAAGGCTCTTAATTGTTGTTTTATGTTTATTTTGGCTTAAAAATATAAGCCAATCTTCAATATAAGTCTTCAATACAGATGACTAATGCCGGATAACCGCCATTACAACAGGCATCATTGAATACACAAGTGGATGCCCACCATATTGATTATATTACTGCATTATTATCAGTATTGATAATGGAATTACACCTTTCATACTGACTGCTTATCGCATGAGATACGATTATGCTTTTAATGCTTCTAATACTGCGTTACCCATCGCTACACAACCAATCACCGCTTCATCTTGTTGGGCAATATCACGTGTTCTTAAGCCTTGACTTAAGACTGATTTCACTGCATTTTCAATCTCATCTGCGATATCAACACGATTAAAGCTATAACGGAACATCATTGATACCGACAAAATTGTTGCCAGAGGATTGGCAATATCTTTACCTGCAATATCAGGTGCTGAACCATGAATTGGCTCAAATAGTCCTTTATTGTTTTCATCCAAAGATGCCGATGGTAACATTCCGATTGAACCCGTTAACATTGATGCTTCATCCGATAAAATATCCCCGAAAATGTTTCCCGTTAACATGACATCAAACTGCTTCGGTGCACGAACTAATTGCATCGCGGCGTTATCGACCAAAAGATGCGTTAATTCAACATCGGGGTATTCACTAGATACTTCCGTCACAACATCACGCCACAATTGGGTTGCTTCTAATACGTTCATCTTATCAATCGAACATAATCGTTTATCACGCTTTTGAGCCGCTTGGAATGCAACATGGGCGATACGGCGAATTTCTGACTCTGAATAGATCATGGTGTTAAAACCAACACGCTCACCATCTCGAACTTCGATACCGCGGGGTTGGCCAAAATAGATATCACCCGTTAACTCACGGATAATCATAATATCAAGACCAGCAACCAGCTCATCTTTAAGACTGGAAGCGTGAGAAAGCTCTTTAAATACTTGCGCTGGGCGAAGGTTCGCAAAAAGATTCAGCTCTTTACGGATTGCGAGCAACCCTTGCTCGGGACGAATATTACGCGGTAAAGCATCATATTTAGGTCCGCCGACTGAACCTAAAAGAATTGCATCCGCATCTTTTGCTTTAGCAAGTGTTTCAGCGGGGAACGGAGAACCCGTTTCATCAACGGCAATGCCACCGATAAGCGCTCTATCGAGTGTAATATCAAGTGAATGTTTTTCAGCAACAAATTGCAATACCTTTTCAGCCTGCCCTACAATCTCAGGACCGATACCATCCCCTGCTAAAATTAATACTTTCATCTTCATAGCCTTCTTTATTAGTTTTTAAATAATTGAATAATTGAATAATTGAATTTGTCTGTTTGAGTCTTCACTCAACTTCTGTAAGCTTTTTATTGCGCTTTTTTATAATCGATGAGTTCTTACAAAATACCGACCTCAAATCGACTTCACCTACGACATCTGCTTATATCCACATCCGATGCGGTAAATTTTTATAACGTACCCATCAATATACGAAAACAAACCGTAAAATCATAGTCCGTTTTGTTTAAATTATTGTCATGAGCGTTACGCATTGATTTTTGGCGGTAATTTAACAAGGCATTTTCACTGTTTATTTCTCTCTTCATTGATGTGTCAATCCACAACAAACTCGAAAACGACTTATGGCGTGGTACAAGTCGCTGTCCTTTTTTTACGAAAAAAGATACCAAAAATGAGCCCCAGCAAAATGGCATTCAACAGGTAGCCCGTGAATACTGTGAAATAAGTGCCCGTAAAATCATATAAAAGTCCTAATAATGTCGGAATAAATGATGCAAAGCAGTAACCGCCAAAGAGCATCATCGCCGTCCAGCTTGCGATAGCATTACCGTCATCAACTTCATTAAAGGGTAACATCATTGCCACTGCAAATAAGCCACTCGTGACTAACATGCCATAAATACTGATCGTGATATATAAAAGTGGGAGATTATTGCTGCCAAATAATAAGATTAGAACACATGCAATCACAATCATAGCAGCGCCAATACTCGTCTGCTTTAACCCTACTCGTATGACTAACACCGGTATTAGAAACCCGCCAATTAAGCCATTGAAAATGGAGATATTAAAAAGCATATTCGCATGAAATGTTGAAAGCCCTTTTTCTAATAAAAAGGGTAATAACCAGGCCACATTCGTAAAAAATAGCCCTGATTGCAATCCAAAACAGGCCACTAACATCCACGCTCTCGGCTTATTCCAGGGCATTTTTGGCTTAGGCATTTGATGAAGTGATGACGCCTTACCCTTCGATCCCGTGCTTTTAAAGAGATAAAATGCAGCCCAAATCCCAGAGACCATTAATATTGGTAATGCCCAAAACTGCAATGTACTCGCCCAACCCCAACCTAGATTTTGATTTAAAATCGTACTACTTAACGTCCCCAATATCCCGCTAATACTAATCCCACAGGTATAGAAAATCATGCCAACACCGCTCTTCTCTTTGAAATGATTCTTCACATATCCTGATAATAAGGGGCCTGCGACTGCAATACCCGCACCCATTAAAAATGATGAACTAAAGAGCAGAAAAGTATTTTCAAAATAACTACGTGTAATTGTAGAGATCCCAATAAGCATTAAACTGAGCGTAATAATGCGCTCCATTCCAAACCGATGGCTCAAAGGCGTTGCAAATAGAGCAAATACTCCCATACAAATAACAGGAATCGTCATAAGAAAACTCACGACTGCACTCGATAAGTCTAAGCTTTCCGAAATAACATTCATGACAGGACCTAGCGATGTTATTGTTACGCGAAGCGATGCTGCGGCTAAAAAAACGAGCCAAAAACATGCAAACTGTACTCTGAAATTTTCAGATTTACTCTCAGCAACCACCATATGACACCCTTTATTATATTTTCTGATTTCTTTAAAGATTAAACCATACTTCTACATTTTTGGTCTACGCTTGTTTCTCTTCACGGGAATCATCTTAGATTCAAAATCCGCACCCAACAAAAAACCGCTTCATACTCCCTCACTATTATTAGTAAGAGGATGAAACGGTTTCTCTTTAATCATTCCGTTAACTTGGGGATTAATTACGCCCAGTATGACCAAAGCCACCTTCACCGCGCTCTGATGCGGTGAATTCTTCTACCTGATTAAATGCCGCCTGAATAACAGGGACAATAATCATCTGCGCCATACGCTCACCAACTTTTAATGTAAAGTCCGTTTGGCCACGATTCCAAAGAGATACCATAAGCTCACCTTGATAATCTGCATCAATTAAGCCCACAAGGTTACCTAAAACAATGCCATGCTTCACGCCCAAACCAGAACGGGGAAGCACCATTGCAGCATAACGTGGATCTTTTAAATAGATTGCCATCCCCGTTTTCACAAGCGTACTCTCTCCCGCTTTAATCACAAGATCCTCATCAATCATTGCGCGAAGATCAAGCCCTGCTGAACCTTCTGTTGCATAATTTGGAAGTGGGAATTCATTGCCTAGGCGGCTATCTAAAATTTTGAAATCGACGTTTAACATCTCATTGGCCTTTAATCTAGTATGTAAAGTTATCGCAATCTGTTTCGAGCAACGCTTTTATAAAAAGAATTGTCGTCAAATAGAAAAATAATGGCGTAATTATGGCATATTTCTATAAAAATAGTGACCTTGAAAAATAGACAACAAGATTTAAGTTCATTCAATAGCGTTTCAGCCTAGTAATGCGCACTTATTAATAATAATTCAAAAAATCGAGCGCTGAATCACTTCATAAGAATTCAACGCTCGATTCTCAATTTACTACTCTAATGTAAATATTACGGCTTTGCGGGACGACGCGCATTGAGTCGATCGTAGTAGTATTTATCTAATACCGTTGTTGGCATTTCATACTGACGCACAGATTCATAACTCGCCGGCGTAATGCCTAATACTTCGAAATCTTTGCGATCTGTAACCGAAGGTATTTTTGCAGTTTTTAATTGATTGCGGTTATACGGAAAACGTGGAATAAAACCGATAAAAAAGGCGGTTAATCCTGCAAGGAACCCGGGGAAACTAATAATCGTTCGTTTCTTCGGCGTGCTCTCTTTCGCGATCTTCTTAGCAATCTCTTTAAACGTATACTTTTGATCTCCTGCGAGCTCAAATACGCTTTGCTCATAATCATTTTCAAGTAAATTTTGAGTGGCAGCTAAAAGATCATTGACAAATACGGGTTGAACTTCCGCATTTGCCATTGGCAATGGTAGGATACGAACGTTACGAACCCAACGCGCAACGTTATAGGTAAATGTATCTTCATAACCGACAACCAGTGAAGGGGCGATAATCGCAAGCTTCATTTTTCGATTTTGTGCAAGATCTAAAAGGGCTTTATCCCCTTCTGCTTTTGTCGAGAGGAATGTACTTGGGCTATTCGTTTTAGCCGCAAGCGCACTAAAGTGAATCATCTTCTTGACACCGAGGGAATCAGCGATTTCAAAAATGCGCGTAGGATAATCCACATGCGCTTTTGTCGCACGTCGGCGGTTATTATCCCATGTCCCGACAAGGTTAATGACATAATCAGATCCTTGCATATGCTGACGAATGACTGCCTCATCTTCAAGTTTACACTCATCGATAAACTCCACGTATGACATACATGATGCATCATTTTGAACATTACGATTACGAGAAAAAACCGTTACTCGGTAGCCATTTTTTGCTAAAGCGGTAGTTAAAAGAGAGCCAATAAAGCCCGTCCCGCCAAAGATACTCACTTTTTTCCTATTCATTCCTGCTCCTGAATATATTGTAAACACTTATCACCTCAGTATATCAAAATATAGGGGGCGGTCATGCCTTTATTGCTATGACCGATATTAATTCTTATATTCGGGCATCATTACCAATCCTTTTCATATCGCAAATGCATCAATACTTTTCAAGTGGCAAAGATTATCTACAGGTTTTATCTATCGGGTATATATGTCTATTTAATAGCCTAAATATAGCGAGCATTCACATATATTCTATTATTCGCGTAGAATAGTGGCATAAAATTTATAGATAACAGATTTTATTACATTCATTTGCAACATTATTATCGTTCGATATTCATGATATTTATCATTGACCGAGCTTAATGAGAACAATTGCGATGGATGGCTAATATGGGTATAAAGGCTGACTAAAGGAATCAATATCAATGAGAAAATATTTTGGAACAGATGGTGTTCGCGGTAAAGTAGGCGAGTTTCCTTTAACGCCCGATTTTGCACTCAAACTCGGGTTTGCTGCTGGAAAAGCGCTCGCTCGAAATTCAGGTGATACTGTTTTAATTGGAAAAGATACACGACTTTCATGTGATCTCTTTGAATCAGCACTTGCCGCAGGCCTTACTTATGCCGGCGTAAATGTTGTACTTGCCGGCGTGATTCCGACACCGGGAGTTGCCCACTTAACAATGAAACACGGTTATATTGCAGGTATTGTAGTATCAGCATCTCATAATCCTTTTTATGATAATGGGATTAAGTTCTTTAATGGCAAAGGCGAAAAACTTGATGATGCCATTGAATTCTCTATTGAAAAAGCGATTGATGAACCACTTGAAGTTATCGAAACAGGGATAGTCGGTACAATCTCTACCCTAACTTCAGCCCCTGAGGAATATATTGATTTCTGCTTGGCAAGTGCGAAGACACTCTCTTTATCTGGCAAGAAAATTGTGGTCGACTGCGCAAATGGTGCGACATTCGCAGTTGCTCCCGCTATTTTTCGTCAACTAGGTGCCACTGTAATTGAGGTAGGCACTGCACCGAGTGGTATTAACATTAATGATAATGTTGGCTCAACAGCGCCGGAAACGATTATTCAGATGGTCATTGCAGAAAATGCGGATTGTGGCATTGCCTTTGATGGCGATGGTGATCGACTACTCATCATTGATGAAGCCGGCCGCCCATTTGATGGGGATGATATTCTCTATCTTCTTGCAACTGCCAATAATGAAAAAGCCGTTGTTGGAACGATCATGAGTAATCTCGGCTTTGAGCTTGCCCTCAAAGAACGAGGCATTGAGTTACTTCGATCTAAAGTCGGTGACCGCTATGTACTTGAACTTTTGAATGAGAAATCGCTCTCCATTGGCGGTGAAAACTCAGGTCATATTCTCTGCCTAGATGTTCATTCAACAGGAGACGGTATCATCGCGGCATTACAATGCTTATTAACCACACAAAAGCTTGGCAAATCATTTGGCGATATTCGCAATGAAATCCCTAAAACGGTACAAGTCATGCATAATGTCCGCATCACAAAAGAGACCGTTTGGGATACCGATGCCTTGAAAACGGCAATGGATCATGTCAATGAAGCACTCGCAGGAAAGGGTCGTATCTTAATTCGTCCCTCTGGCACTGAGCCCGTTGTTCGCGTGATGGTCGAAAGTGGTGATTTCGAAACTAGTGAAAAATATACGACACTTTTAGCGGATATTATTCGCAACGCATAATCAATCGTAATAGGTGCAAAATAACCATTAGTGGAATCAATTCAATATATGCATTTTTATTCGTGTATGAAAGATTCTTTTTCGGTTCTTACCTATTCACTACTCACAAAACACAGTGCGTATCTAAAACCTCAAAATGGCAATTTAGATACGCTTTTTTATATTCCCCTCATCCTTATTCACTCATAACCTATTTTACAGACATTACGGATAAAACTGCCCTATAAAAACATTGCGCTATTATCTATCCTTCTATACATTAAAGTTATGACATTGCAGTGACAAAACATTAGTCAGCCAATCGATTGTTACAGTCTTGTCATAATCACAGATTAGACTAGAGAAATCTTTTAAGAACGGAAATCTAAGTAGATAATATATATGAAGAAAATACTCATCGTTGAAGACGAAGCACCCATCTCTGAAATGATCGAACATTTTTTGACAAGTAATGGTTTCGGAACCATCCAAGCCTATGATGGTTTAGAAGCAAAAGAGATCCTTGCCGGAAATACAAAAGTCGATTTAATCTTACTCGACTGGATGCTACCTAAAAAATCGGGGATCGATCTTTTAAAAGAACTCAAAGCTAGCCGTAAAAATAGACATATTCCTGTCATCATGCTGAGCGCACGCGCTGAACTCGAAGATCGCCTTGAAGGTCTTGATTCAGGTGCAGATGATTATCTCCCCAAACCATTTGCCATGAAAGAGCTTCTTTCTCGGGTTAACTCTCTGCTTCGCCGCATTGAAGATTATGTCGCTGAAGAGAATGAGATTAAAGAAGTTGCCGGAATTGAGTTAGATTTAGATGCACAGCGAATCTCAATTAATGGACAACCCATTAATGTGAGCGCCATTGAATTTCGACTCCTTGCCTTCTTTATGACCCATATCGATCGAGTATATAGTCGTGATAAATTACTCGATCACGTATGGGGAATGGATAGTTATGTAGATGAGCGTACTGTTGATGTGACAATTGGCCGGCTCCGTAAGATCCTAGAACCCTCAGGGCATAATCGCCTACTTCAAACGGTTCGCGGCGAAGGTTACCGTTTTTCAGCACAATAAATACCCTCACACGTATTCTAGATAACGCATTTTACTCTCAATTGCGTCTATGATGGATTGCGACACGATTCGCATAACTAGGAGCTCATCGATATGCTAGGTCATCTTTCTATTAAACATTTTCTAGTAGAATTAGTGATTGCCTTTCTGCCTGCGATTCTACTCTCATTTTTTGTGGGCCATATCTTCATGTGGCTATTCATCTCGACGCTGCTACTTTTACTATGGCATTACCGTCAAATACATCGCCTTTCTCACTGGATTTGGGTTGAGCACAACTTCTACCCACCCGAAGGGAAAGGGACGTGGCTTCCCGTCTTGCATGGTCTTTTACGCATGCGCCTTGAGCGCCGAAAAGAGCGCAACAGGTTACTCGACTTTATCCGTTATTTCCGAAAAGGGGCGGAGGCGATGCCAGATGCCACCATTCTTTGCGATAAGGATGGCCGTTTAAATTGGTGCAACCCGCAAGCAGAAGAGCTCCTTAAACTCAGATGGCCACAAGATGAGAAACAATCCATCTTTAATCTTATTCGCACCCCTGAAATACTTGAATATTTTAAGAAAGGGGACTTTTCACTGCCTTTTTTATTAAAGCAAGATAATCGAGAATTAGAGTGCCGATTCTATTATCCTTATATTGAAAACAATCTTCTCGTCATTGCGAGAGATGTGACTGATCGTGAAATGGCGGAGCGCACCCGCCAAATTTTCTTTGCAAACGTCAACCATGAATTACGCGTGCCGCTCACTGTTTTAAAAGGTTATGTGGAAATGCTTGGTGGTAGTTTATCGGATGAGGAGCAAGAAGGCTTTGAAGGAAAAGCACTCTCTCGAATGGATGATCAGATCGAGCGCCTACACTCCCTCGTCATTCAGCTGATGGCACTGACCCGTTTAGAAACAGCCCCGAAAGCAGATAAATTCACCAATGTGAATATCTCAGAAATCGCCACGAGCTTAACGCAAGATTACTGTGTTAATCATCCCGATAGCGCCCGCAATATCACCGTCAATATTACGCCTGACCTTATTATCCCAGGCAATATTGATCAATTAAAACAGGTTTGTAACAATCTTTTTTACAATGCTATTGAGCATAACCCTGAAAATACGCCGATTCATCTGAGCTTACAAGATAACGGAGACACTATTCTTTTCTCAGTTTCAGATAAAGGAAAAGGGATTCCTGCTGCGCATATCAATAAACTCACAGAACGTTTTTATAGGGTCGATTCCTCTCGAAACAGAGACAAATCAGGCGGAAGTGGGCTTGGTCTTGCAATTGTTAAGCATGCATTAATGAATCATAGTAGCCAGTTAGATATTACAAGCACCATCGGCGAGGGAAGTACCTTCTCTTTTGTCCTTAAAAAGTCATAGTGAACCAAAAATATTGAATAAACGCTTATTCCTTATATTCTTTGCCTCAAAATAGTCACAGTTTATTCATCCTGCTCACTATTTTCTCTTCCCGATAAATGATATACACTCAAAAATAGTGGCATAATAGCGATTTTAACGATCTCAATCATGACAGGAAGAATAATGGGCAATTTTGTGGATATTCAAAAGAAATCCCACCCTCAGGCATTACAACGTTCATTATCGCTCTGCGCTGTTGTATTATTTGGCCTTGCTTTTATGGCGATTACAACCGTTTTTAGCACATATGGCTTAGCGATTGGTATCTCAAAAGGGATGATAACTGGTGCCTATATTGTTGCTCTCTTTATAATGCTATTTACGGCTTATAGTTATGGAGTTATGGCATCTCAATATCCAATTGCCGGCTCTGCCTATAGTTATGTACAACGAGTAATTCACCCTAATGCCGGATTTTTAGTGGGCTGGGCAGTGATGATGGATTATCTATTTCTACCGATGGTCAATTTTATTATTTTTGGTATGTTCTTTCATGATGCATTTCCACAAATCCC
>CANRON010000051.1 GCA_947632245.1 uncultured Ignatzschineria sp.
GGATTTACCGCAAATTGCACATTTGAACCACCTGAATCCACGCCGATTTCTCGCAATATCGCAAGGCTAGCATCGCGCATAATCTGATATTCACGATTTGTCATAGTCTGTGCCGGCGCAACCGTAATAGAATCGCCGGTATGAACGCCCATCGGATCAAAGTTTTCAATCGAGCAGATGATAATCGCGTTATCTTTTTTATCCCGAATCACCTCCATCTCATACTCTTTCCAACCGAGCACGGATTGTTCTATCAAAAGCTCATGGGTCGGCGATGCTTCAAAGCCACGCTCACAAATCGTAATGAACTCCGCCTGATCATAGGCAATTCCACCGCCTGATCCGCCCATTGTAAAAGAAGGTCTGATCAAAGTTGGAAACCCAACTTTTAATTGCGCGCCCAATGCTTCTTTTAAACTATGCACAACATAAGATTCGGCCGATTTAAGCCCAATCTTTTTCATCGCTTCTTTAAAACGCCCACGATCTTCCGCTTTATCAATCGCATCTTCTGTCACGCCAATGAGCTCAACATGATATTTCTGTAACACGCCATTTTTGGCAAGATCAAGTGCGCAGTTCAATGCCGTCTGTCCGCCCATATTGGGCAAAATTGCATCTGGGCGCTCTTTCTCAATGATTTTCTCCACCGTCTGCCATAAGATCGGCTCAATATAAGTGACATCCGCCATCTCCGGATCTGTCATGATTGTTGCGGGATTGGAGTTCACAAGAATGACTCTAAAACCCTCTTCACGAAGCGCCTTACATGCTTGCGCGCCGGAGTAATCAAATTCACAAGCCTGACCAATCACAATCGGGCCGGCACCAATAATTAAAATAGATTGGATATCTGTACGTTTTGGCATTTTTTGCTCCCGAAATTAGTTCGCCCACATGGCGTCAATAAGTTGATCAAATAAGAATGATGAATCACCACTCGGGATGCTTTGGAATGAATACGCCAACTGATTCGCAATACTCAATCCCTCTATAGCGCCATCCGCTAAGGCCCGATAAGTGATGCGGATATTTTCAAGGAGTGTTGATTCGATCACGGTAAAGTTGCGGTTTTGACACGTAATCAGAACCCTACCCATTTGTACATCTTGCACGGAATGATTCGCAAGTTGCGCGCTCAAGGCTAACTTTTCACATTGTCCACCCATCGCCATTGCCAATAACTGATGCCCAAGTCCGACCGCAAAAAGTGGAATCTTAGCGTTTATCAAACTTTTAATCTCGGCAGCTATCTCTTGTAAAGTATTCGGATCTCCCGCACCTGAACTTAAATAAACCCCATTAGGATTGAGGGCAAGCACTTCACTCGCTTTTGTCCCTGCCGGTACAACCGTTACTTTACAACCCCGCGCAGAAAGCACGCGTAATTGATCGCGCGTCACCCCAAAGTCATAGACAACAACATGTAACGGATTTTCATAACTATGTTCAAAATCTTTCCCAAGATGCCACTCCCGCTCAGTCCACTCATAAGGCACTTGCGTCGATACCTCAGAAGCGAGCATTTTCCCGGCTAAAGACCCAAATGCTTGCGCCTTTTCTTGTGCGCTTGTTAAATCAGGATTCATACCCGTCACAATACAGCCCGCTTGTCCGCCGGTACTTCTCAGATGCCGTGTTAATCGCCGCGTATCAATCTCGGCAATTCCGATAATATTATGTCGTCGTAGATAATCCCCTAATGATTCAATACTTCGAAAGTTGCTGGCAAGAATCGGTAAATCACGAATCACAAGCCCCGCTGCTTGCATTCGATCTGATTCTTCATCTTCTAAATTAACACCCGTATTCCCAATATGTGGATAAGTGAAAGCAATAATTTGCCCATGGCTTGAGGGGTCTGTTAAGGCCTCCTGATAACCAAAGGCAGATGTGTTGAATACAACTTCACCAATCGTTTGACCTTCTTGACCAATTGAAACACCTTCAAAAATAGTACCATCTGCTAAAACGAGGACTGCGGGGATTGTCATCTTCTATTCCTATATTATTTATAATTTTCTTACTAAAACTTAATCAAAATTAAGTCTCACCTTTTTGAGGCAAAAAAAAACACGTCCCTCTCAAAAGTGAGAGTTTTACGTGCTTGGCGACATTGCTTCTAAAATGCCTGAGAAGCATTTCATAATAACGATGCAGATTCATTTACACAATATTTTTTTATACCGCTGATGCTAACTTCCCGTTTAAAATACATTTTTTATTCAGATTTTTTATTTTAAAAAGCAAAAATCAATCGCTTAAGATCCTAAGTTCCCATCAAGTCCCTTCAAACTCAGTTTTATTCAGTTTTATACTTGCAGCACTACTGACATCTCGCCTTTCAATCATAAAAAAGCCTTCCTGAAGGAAGGCGCATAATATTTAACGACAACTCTATTTCTCTAATGATTCTAAGAGATAATCGTGATGATAAAATCGTAATGTTTTCGGGGTATCTTCGACATTATCAAAGATCCATTTAATACGTACTCCCGCACTTGCAGGGATCGTAATATCATCTCGGCTAGATGAGAACATATTCGAGGCTAAATGTGAGGCAAAGCCTTCTTTATCGATCAATAATACGTTCTGATCTTTATCGAGTTCAATCAATCTTACGGGGCGATCTGCACTATTTTTAAAGGCAAGCGTCAGCTCATAACGGTCTCCCGATAATGCTTTCACTTTAGATACTGAAAATGCGACATGTTCCACCATTGTCGTATGATCTTTCACGATAATAGCTTTATCCGTACTCTCTCCCTCAGAACGCCCTTCTGCAATCCCTTCACTAATACCACTGATAATTGATTTGCTATCAGAAATAAACCCCTTAACACTATCTGCTACTTCATTTTTCAATGATTCTTGTGCCGATCCCATTCCTATGGATAGACAGGAAATGAGTGTGAACATGACTAATTTTTTCATAAAACCTCTTCTCTATTTCTTAATATAAACATCACAATAATATAGTTATACCTAATGTGACTATCTTTAAATAAACGCAAGCTTTAATGTCTCTGCCGTACTTTTCCGGATTGCTCGGCAGGCATCTGCATCGACTGTTAAATCAATACCATAAGTAGGAATGATCTCTTTAAGTTTGGTGAGCCATCCCGATTTCAGCTCATTTGCAAATGATCTTTGTAAAACTTCAAGTGCAATAAAAGCAGCTGTTGATGCACCGGGTGATGCGCCTAATAATACAACTAAAGTCTCATCACTACTAGAAACAAGCTCTGTACCAAATTCCAATATCCCTTCTTTCTCGGGCTTATCGGGCTTTATGATCTGTACTCGCTGCCCTGCAATTGCCTCTACCCAATCTTCTTTCTGCGCTTCCGGATAGAATGCTTTCAATGCTAAGAATTGCTGCTCTGAAGTTTGCAGCACTTGACCCACTAAATATTTCATCAAATCCGCATTATCCTTCGCAACATCCAGCATCGGTAAGATATTACTGGGCTTAATGGATTCCAACAGATCCGCATAGGAACCATGCTTTAAAAACTTCGTTGAAAATCCCGCGTATGGTCCAAAAAGAAGCGACTTTTTACCACCAATCACCCGCGTATCTAAGTGCGGTACGGACATCGGCGGCGATCCTTTTGCCGCTTTACTATAAACCTTCGCATGATGCTTTTCGACCACTTCAGGATTATCACAGCGCAACCAAATGCCGCTCACCGGAAATCCGCCGTAGCCTTTACCTTCTGGTATTTTGGATTTTTCTAACAACTCAATTGCACGGCCACCGGCGCCCACAAAGACAAATTTTGCCGTGATTTCGCGTTTTTCTTTTGAAAGCGTGTCTTCCACAGTCACGCGCCACCGTCCATTCATATCACGCTTTAAATCTGTGACTTCTTGCTTATATTCAATACTAAAATTGTTTTTTTGCGTTAAAGAACTGATCAGCGTTCGCGTCAATGCACCATAATCAACGCCGGCACCCGTAATCATTCTCGTCATCGCAATCGGCTTACTCGAATCACGCCCTTCTGTAATCAGCGGCGTCCATTTGGCAATCTCTGCAAAATCTTCTGTATATTCCATGCCATGGTAACAATGGCTTTGTGTCATTGCTTCAAAGCGTTTTTTCAAATAAGCGATACTCTCTTCATCTTGCACAAAACTCATATGTGGGCAAGCATTAATGAAATCACTCGGATCTTTAATTTCACCCTGTTTGACAAGGTAACTCCATAACTGCCGGGAGATATCAAACTGCGTATTCACCGCTAAGGCTTCACTAATATCAATCGAGCCATCTGCACGCTCTGGCGTATAATTCATTTCACAATTTGCGGCATGTCCTGTTCCGGCATTATTCCAAGAGTCAGAACTTTCTAAACCCGGGCCATTAAGGCGCTCAAAAACTTGAATATTCAAACTTGGATCTAATGCTTTTAAAAAGGTACCGAGCGTTGCGCTCATAATACCGGCACCGACTAAAACAATATCCGCTTCACTACTGATTGATTTTTTCATTACTTACCCTATTATTCATCATGCTTATTCATTTACGCTGCTCACGCATAAAATATTGGACTATCATGCGTTATGCATTATTTGTTATTGACGTTATTACTTTAAAAGTTAAATCGCTCATTTCATCATAATTAACATATGCCCGAATCCAAGGCTTATCATCCATTATTCGCCACTTATGCCCTGTTCCTGTATTGTCTTGCGCCAGCAAAATATCGCCAGGATGAATGATAAATTTCTCACCCAAAAAAGTTTCAAACTCTAGCGTACCTGAGAGCGTTATTACAAATCGTGGCACGGGATCTTTATGCCAATCAAACGCGCCATTAGAAGTCGTTTCTCGAAATGAGAGTTCTTTGACAGCTATTGGCAAACCAATAAAGTCGCCACGCTCTCCCGCCGTCATCTCCAAAACTCCCTCTTCAAAGCGAGAATTACCATCTTCTGCTGTCCACATTCTTATGCATCTGATCATACTAATCTCATCCTTACTAAATATACTCGCTGACATCTCATTATATGAATATTATGCCGGTAAGTTATATATAAATCCTGTGTTTTATCAATATAACGAGATCCCTGTTTTAATCATTTAATATTAATTTAAAAAAGGCTTTATGAACCAATAACATTCTATATTCATGTATACCTTTAAAGCCACCGTTCCTCCTTCAAAAAAAGAGATAACCTTTGGTTATGTATCAAGCTAATATACTCATTACCTCAGAATCTTAAAGTAACGTAGCCTTGTTGCAAACAAGGCAACAAAGATTGCCTCTTTATACTTATATTTGGAGGATCCTATGATTCAACTTAATAGCTACTTAACATTAGTCATGGCAACTATTGCTTTGATTTTTGGTGTTTTTCTGGTTAGAAAAATAAACTTTCTAAAAAACAACCATATTCCTGAAGCAGTAATCGGAGGCTTTATCGTCGCCGTGATTTTACTTATTATGAATCAAACTACCGGCATTTCTTTCGGATTTGATAGTAATTTGCAAAATATGCTTATGATTGTATTTTTTACATCCATCGGCTTAAGCGCAGACTTTTCAAGACTAATCCAAGGAGGAAAGCCCCTTGTGATCTTCATTATTGCGGTAAGTACTTTAATTGTTATTCAAAATATTGTCGGTATGAGCTTAGCTGTAGCTTTAGGGCAAAATCCTTTTTATGGACTAATTGCCGGCTCCATCACATTAACAGGCGGTCATGGTAATGGTGCAGCTTGGGGTGCTGTACTCAGTGAAAAGTATGGCTTAGAGGGGGCTGTTGAATTAGCTATGGCCTGCGCCACTTTTGGCTTAGTATTTGGGGGATTAATCGGTGGTCCTGTTGCTCGTCACCTTTTAAAGAAAATTAATAAAGATAAAGATACAAAACCCTACCCAGTCAAAGAAGCTTTTGAAGAACCATCAGCGCAGCGCAGTATGAATACTTCAAGCATTACTGAAACAGTCGGAATGCTCGCGATTAGTATTAGTTTGGGTACGTATGTGGATTCACTCACGAATGAAGGGCTATTACAAATGCCTACTTTTGTCTGGTGTTTATTTATGGGCGTTTTATTACGCAATATCATCACACATGTATTGCGCAGAGAAGTACATGATCAAACCATTGATGTTTTAGGAAATGTTTCTCTCTCCTTCTTCCTTGCTATGGCTTTGATGTCCCTAAAGATTGCACAATTAGCGGGTCTTGCGTTACCGATCCTCATCATCATTGCTGTACAAGTTATCATCATGGCACTCTTTGCAATTTTTGTGACTTTTAAAATTATGGGTCGGAATTATGATGCGGTTGTGATGAGCGCAGGTCACTGTGGCTTTGGTTTAGGGGCAACCCCTACTGCTATTGCGAACATGCAGGCAGTGACTAAAGCGTATGGTTCTTCACATAAAGCATTCTTAATCGTTCCTATGGTCGGCGCTTTCTTTGTCGATCTCTCTAATAGCGCCATCATTAAGATTTTTATGGAAATCGGCGTTAAACTCGGTGGTTAATGTCTAAATCAGCTAATATATCAGTCTGTCACAAATATTGAGGCACTGATATGACCACTCGACATTTAGAAGTTTTCTATGCAATCATGCTCTGCGGTTCTTTAACAAAGGCCGCAGAGATGTTGTGTATATCACAACCTGCAGCCAGTAAGGCGCTGAAACATGCAGAACAACGCTTAGGATTTGATCTCTTTGAGCGCAAACAGAGCAAACTCTTCCCCACAAAAGAAGCCTATATTCTTTTCGAGCAAGCCCAAAAAACCTATGCTGAATTAAACCAGCTCAAAAAACTTGCCGATAACTTATCTATCAACCCGGAAGGTAAATTATCCATAGGCTGTATTCCCAGTTTAGGTTTAAGCTTAGTGCCCCGAATGACAACACTATTTATGAATAGTAATAGCGCTATTACTGTGGACATTAGCACGGATCATACCGAAACGTTATTACAAAGACTCACCGTATGCGATATCGATTTTGCCATTACTTTTCAGCATGTCACGACTCCGAATATTACGGTTATACCGCTTGCAAAGGTCCCATTGGTATATCTCGATAATCAACCTCAAAACTCCCCTATGCGACTCAATGATATTGATCCCTCTCGTTGGATTCATCCCGGCACAGATTCGCTTGCCCAGCTCATTATTCAGCACCGACAATTTCAGCCCTCTCGGTTAAATGTGCAGACTTATCATATGGCTGCTGAATTTGTAAAGCTATCGATGGGTTGCACTATTAGTGATATTTTTTCTGCAGAAAACAGCCTACCAGAATCGATGATTTACCCCATTGAACCCGCCATGTATTTAGACATCTGTTTATTATATCGTACAGATATGCCTCTTTCTAAGGTAGCTAATAGCTATCAAGCCTTTCTAAAGCAGTATTTAATTCAGAAAACAGATTCTCTTAACCAAAAGTTATACCACAGATTCTTATAATCAATTGTTTCCTTGCTCCGCCTACGCTGTAATGGCTCCGTAAAATAAATCAGTCGGCGAGGATATTATGAAAAAGAGAATCACCATTATCGGTGGTGGTGTTATTGGTCTCTCATTAGCATATGCTTTGATGAAGGAAGGTGCGGAAATCACCTTAATCGATCAAGAAGATGGTGTAGGACTTGGCGCAAGCTTTGCCAATGGCGCACAACTTAGCTATCGATACGTTTCGCCATTAGCGGATCAAGGCGTACCCTTACAAGGTCTCAAATGGCTAGGGAAATCTGATTCCCCTTTAAACTTACGACTAAGATTCTCTTTCGCTCAGTGGCAGTGGCTATTAAAATTTACACTTGCCTGTAATCAAAAAACAAACCGCATTAATGGCGACCATATTCTAAGGTTATCCCTGCTCAGCCAATCTGTTTTAGAAGATTGGCGTTTGCATGATCATCTAGATGATTTTTGTTGGCAGCAATCTGGGAAAATGATTATTCATCGTCATGATAATGATTTTAAAAAAGCAGCGGCTAAAATTGACCCCTATTTCCAAGAAGTATTAACGCCTTCACAAGCATGTCAAAAAGAGCCTTCATTAAAACATATAGAATCTCAACTTAAAGGTGCTATCTACGCGCCAAAAGATGAAACTGCAGATGCTTATCTTTATTGCATTGCCCTACTCAATAAGCTTCAATCTTATGATGGCTTTACACTCCTGAACAATACCCAAGTATTGGGCATTCATACTCAGCAAAATAAGGTGACTCACCTTACGACATCAAAAGGAGAAGTCATAGTCGAGGAGCTAGTGATTGCCACAGGTAATGGCACTACAGAGCTACTCAATCCTATAAAAATTAAACTGCCTATCTATCCATTACAGGGATATAGTTTAACCGTTCCTTTTCCTGAAAGCCCCGGCATAGCACCGAATGCTAGCGTGACGGATTATGGGCATAAAACTGTGTATGCAAAACTTGGAAATCGTCTGAGAGTCGCAGCCATGGTCGATATTGGTTATGACGGCACGATGAGGAAAAACCGCATATCTGCCTTAAGGAACATTGTGAGCACAACCTTCCCACGATTAAAAGGCTTAAATCAGGCTGAAACTTGGGTCGGTTTACGCCCTTCAACCCCTGAAGGACCGCCCATTTTAGGAAAAACAGATTACCGAAATTTATGGCTCAACGTTGGTCATGGTAGTTTAGGATTTACCTTAGCGGCAGGAAGCGCTACTGTACTCGCTTCATTACTCCTTGCCAAAGATTCGCCCATTGAATTAAGCGGACTCTCGCTCTAAATATCCTCATTTCTGCGATTGATTTTAAAGGGATAATAAAATTTCTACAAAAAAGCGTTTAGATTGGTCTCTAAACGCTTTTACTATCAATTGATTAATCACACTAGTAGACTAGCGCAAATCAACTAGTCAACTGATTCATCTGTATCTAAGTAACGTGCAAGCATCGTCATCTCATCAGCAGGACCGATATCTGCCCAGACAACGTATGCTGAGCCTTTCGCTGACTCAATCACTTCGCCTTTCTCTGTTTTCATCTCGCCAAGGACAATATCACGATTGCCATGCTGATAAATCACTTCTAAGCGGTCGCCTGTTGAGAAACGGTTTTTTGCTTGAAGTTTTGAAAGTCCTGTTTCTGCATCATATTCCACAACTTCCGCAACATATTGCTGACGTGAATGGATTGAATTCCCTGTGAGGTAGTTCTGATAGGCGTGTGGTGCATGACGTTGTAAGAAACCATCTGTATAACCACGGTTTGCTAAGCCATCAAGCTTGCCATAGAGCGTTGGGTCAAACTCACGACCTGCAAGTGCATCTTCAATCGCTTGATTGTAGAGCTGCGTTGTTCTTGCAACATAGTAAGGTGATTTGGTACGGCCTTCAATTTTCAATGAGTCCACACCGATTTCAATTAATTTCTGAACGTGTTGAATTGCACGCAGATCACGTGAGTTCATGATATAAGTACCATGCTCATCTTCACTAATCTCCATCCAATCGCCTTTACGTTGACCATTTTCTTGAATCAAATATGGCTTGATCGCTTCAGGATGTGGCGTATATGCTTTACCACTTGAAAGATCTGTATAAGCTACTTCATTCATCGCATCTTGGATAAATGTCACAGGATTTACGCCAATATTGGGATGATTGCTATCTTCACGATAGATACGCTGCATATCTGTACCCGTTGGTACTAACTCGCCTTCCGGCGTTTCTGTGGCGTCTGTTAAACCATAATCCCAGCGGCAAGCATTAGTACATGTCCCTTGGTTTGCATCGCGGTGATTAAAATAACCTGATAACAGACAGCGTCCTGAATAAGCGATACAGAGCGCACCATGAACGAAGACTTCAATCTCCATATCAGGACATTCATTACGGATCTCTTCGATCTCAGCAATGGATAATTCACGTGATAAAATCACACGCTTCAAGCCTTGTTTTTGCCAGAATTTTACCGTTGCACTGTTAACCGCATTCGCTTGGACTGAGAGGTGAATTTCTTGATCCGGAAAACGCTCACGCACCATCATGATAATACCAGGATCTGACATAATTAACGCATCTGGTTTGAGCTCAATCACTGGCGACATATCATCCACAAATGTTTTCAACTTGCCACCGTGCGGCATTGTGTTAACCGCTAAATGGAATTTTTTCCCCAATTCATGGGCATAATCAATCCCCATTTTTACGCGCTCAGTATTACGGAAATCATTGTTGCGCACGCGTAAGCTATAACGCGGTAATCCTGCATAAACGGCATCTGCACCATAGGCAAATGCGTATTGAAGATTTTTAAAAGTACCTGCTGGCGCGAGTAGCTCTACTTTACGTCTTGTCATTTTTAAAGTTCCTTCCAAGGGAAAACAGGACATGCCTGCCAGTGTATCCACACTGTCTTATTTATTAGTTTAATACCTGAATCGATCAAGCATCTGCTCTCTATCGTTAAAGCTTATATCGCCCTCTTCTTTCATTTAGAAAACAATACAAGATTTAACGATGGTCAAGGATTATACCTTGCTCACGTAAAATCTGGGCAAAATTTTCAGATAAAATGCCATTTAAAACGCATATAAATGCTTGCGCTTGCTGATTAACGTTAGACATATAAAATATATGCCTTTACTATATAAACGAGAGCTGTATTTATAAGTTTTGTAAATCCATCAAAAAGAGAGGTCTTTATGACATTATCCCGTTTATTTATGGCGATTTCCGGCGCAATGATTTTTTCAATCGCATCAGCAGCAACAGATACGAATGAAACACTCAAACCTTTTCCTGAAGCTGAAAAAGGTTCCACGCGCTACGTCATCGAACTCCCTGAACTGAAAGATGAAAGCGTTGCCAAGGTACAAATTATCGCAGGAAAGACAACAGAGATTGATTGTAATACGCGTAGTTTTGGCGGCAATATTACTGAAGAAACTGTCGAAGGTTGGGGTTACAATTACTATACGGTTTCTAATCTCACAGGTCCTGCATCAACATTAATGGCTTGCCTAGATAATACTGTCAAAGAAGGTTTCGTCGCAATGCAAGACGCGCCCCTTATTCGTTACAATAGTAAACTTCCGGTTGTAATCTATGCACCTGAAGATGTGACCGTTAAATACCGAATCTGGCAAGCAGATGTATTAGAACTCGATGCACCGCAGCAATAAAACTCAAATCATTATACTGAATTATCAAGAAGCGTTGCTACGGTAACGCTTTTTTACTATTTGAATCCCATTTGAAGAATCACTTTTGAAATTGTAAACAACTTATGACAAAGCCCCTACTCCAAAACCACCCTTGGTCGCAGCAATTTCCGGCACATCATAGCCAGTTTGAAGAATCTCGCCGTGGCGGAAAATTATTCCTCTTGTCGGTACTAATTGAGTTTATTCTGATTATTGCCGCCATTATCTGTCTTGCACTATGGGCAATTACCGCTATGACAGACTGGTTAAGCTGGGATTATGATGCGTTTTTAACGGTCGCTAATTATGTGTGGATTGCAACGGGTGTGGGATTTATTGTAGTAATGATCATTCACTTGAGAGAAGCAAATGCTCCTATTCGAACGCAAAAATTGTACTATAAGCTCACAAATACTGGTCATCTCAGCCGCGCAAAAAGGCAAGCTCTCGCGCTTGATCTCTTTAGTGTCTATGACAATGGTTTTTGGTCTGAAACCTTAGAGCATTTTCCACAAGCTTGGCGCGTAAAAGGTCATGAATCAAAATTTAAGCTCATGCATATCGCTAACCCTGATGATAGTCGTAACTCACTTCAGCAATGGTGGGGAATTACCTCTCCTGAAACAGCGAAATCAACGATAGAGCAACTATTACAGGGAATGCATACACCTATTTTTGCAAAAATGATCAAGAGCTCGCCTTACTTCGTCTTAGATACTTTTGAAAAACTGAACTTCTCTAAAGAAGACGCGATAAACCTAGCCCATCCGGTATTTAATAGCACCGGTGGCTATCCACCACAATTAATATGGGCTTTTGATTTATGGCGAGCAGTCAGTGTGTCTCGTAATGCTTTCGCTGCCCAATATCTCACAATGGAAGAGGCTTGGGATTATATTCTCCGCGCTTCCAA
>CANRON010000052.1 GCA_947632245.1 uncultured Ignatzschineria sp.
TTTCTACTCCCTTGGCTGCAATTTTATACCCAGTATGGGGCTTTCAGTGCGCCCTACGATATCTTGATAAAATGCTATATTCGTAATATTTTATTTGGGGTAATGGCAAGTGGAATCAGCGGTCTTTTGCTCCTTCTCATTATCTTTGCAGGATTCTTATTTGATCTCATTGGCTTTAGTGCCCTCAAAAATATTGTGCAATTACCACTTTCTCTCTGGATTATTTTTCTCCTTGGGATGAATGTAACACTACTTTTTTTACGCCTAAATTTTGAAATTGAGATCAATCGAGTTTGTAGCTATATTGCCCGCTTCTTTTTGCCGCTACTCAACCTTATTACTTTAATCTTCCTCATCGGACTTTGCCTCTCGTCCGGTATTGAGATTGATTCAATTATCATGCTTAGCCTTTGCGCTGCATCCATTATTCTCATCAACCTGGTCTATGAAGATGGCTCTTCTGAATATCAATTCCCTAAATGGCTCAATTATTTTGTACTCCTCAACATTCTTCTACTCAACGCCTTTACGCTATTAACGCTCTACGGCATTTCTGTACGTGTTCTTCAATATAGCTGGAGCATAGGACGGCTCTACGCATTCACGCTCGCGATTTTCTTTATGCTTCTCGTCCTATCCTACAGTGTCGCGATCATTCGTAAGAAAACACGCTGGATGCAATATATTGGTAAAATCAATAGCTGTTTCTTACTACTAATTATCGGGATTATTCTCACGATTAATAGCCCGTTACTTAACTTCTCGAAAATATCTGCAAATAGTATATTAAATGGGATTGAGCAAGGTAATATCCCCATTAATAGTACGCTCAGATCCACTTTACAAGATCTTGGCAAACAGGGCATAATCGCTCTCGAAAGTATCGAGAAAGATCCTCGATTTGAAATGGCTCGCCGCGCTGAAAATAACAATAACACAGATATTGAAACTAAAAATGAAGTTCCCACCCCCAATCCACAAGAAAGCTATCTCCAAATCGACAATCATACTGAAATCCCCTTATCTTGGTGGGAAACACAGTACAATAACTACTACTGTACAGAAGCAATTGATAACTATAAATGTCTCGCTTTTACGGCAGATATGAACCAAGATACGAACGATGAAGTCTTAAACTGTTTAATAAGAAAAGGTGATTACCCTTGGATTCGCTGTACCACTTGGCAAGAAAAATCTGACCATTGGCAAGAAATTGAAACACTATCTTTTCACTTTAAAACAAAAGCAGAGCGTGATAAATCTTGGGAAAAGCTCCTCAGTGGACAATTTGAGATGCGCCCCAAAACTTGGCTGGATCTCTACATAATCCCATAGAAAAATAGAGCGACAAGCAGTTCAAAAAAATCCGAGAAATAAAAGCCCAAACCAGAAACGGTTTGGGCTTTGTATTATGAGCATTCAATATCATGACTTAATGCAGTAAGTAAGGCTCTAAAGCAGTTTCAATTTCTGATTTAAGCAGCTCAACTCGGTGCGGATCTTGTTCACTCTCTATATTAATGCGCAGATAGTTTTCAGTATTCGATGCGCGCATATTAATTCGTGCATCTACTAACCGCAAGCTCAACCCATCAATGTCATCTCGTTCAATCGTGCGCATTTTGAAGACTTTCTCTAAATCATCGATCACAACCTGAGGGTCAGGCACTACATAATTGAGCTCACCACTACAAGGGTAAAGGGCTCGTGCATCCGCCACTAACTGCCCCAACGTCTCATCGCTTCGAGAAAGCAAACTTACCACCAGTAAGAAAGGAATCATCCCTGAATCACAATAATGAAAATCCCTAAAGTAATGATGCGCACTCATCTCCCCGCCATAAAGGGCAGAAAATTTTCGCATAGTACGCTTCATAGGAGAATGTCCGCCGGCAGAAATAATGACTTTCCCGCCAGCACGCTCAATCGCAAACTCACTATTGAGTGTCTGCCGCGTATCGAGCACAATTGTTTCACAGGGATTTTCACGTAAAAGCGCGGTTGCAATCAATCCCACCATATATGAGCTATCTATAAAGAGCCCTGTTTCATCAAAGAAGAAACATCTATCAAAATCACCATCCCAAGCAACCCCAAAATCTGCATTATTTTCAATCACAGCAGTTTTAGTTGCCTCGCGGCGTTCAAAAAGAAGCGGATTAGGAACACCATTTGGGAAAGCCCCGTCGGGATGATGATGAACTTTAATAAACTCGACATTAAGATGTGGTTCAAGAAGATCAATCACACTTCCAGCACACCCATTACCGCTATTACAGACAATGCGTAAACGTCTCAGGGATGCTTTATTTGCATGCAGGTACTCAGGTATAAAGCCTAACAATGCATCGATATAGGCGGATCGATCAAGCGCTTCTGTTAATGTACCTTTCCGGACTCGCTCTGCACATTCATTCAGCTGCATAATATGATCTCTGAGATTTAAGAGTCCAGAATCAAGACTAATAGGTTCAGCCCCTTTCCGTACTAATTTAAATCCATTGTGATCTTTAGGATTATGGCTTGCGGTAATCATAATTCCGCCATCCGCATCATGTAAAACTGTATTAAAATATACTTCTTCCGTGCCACAAATACCTAACGAAATCACATCGCAGCCGGCATCTAAAATTCCAGCAACGAGCTGAGTAAACAGAGCCGGACTACTCTCCCTTATATCACGCCCTATCACTATCTTTTGTGCATTATATTCTGCCACAAATGCAAGACCTAGCTTATAAGCTAGGTCTTCATTAACATCTCGCGGGTATTGCCCGCGAATGTCATATGCTTTAAAAGCATTCATATTCATCAATCAAAATACCTACTAATCAAATGGGTCTCTTAATACGAGTGTTTCATTACGATCAGGTCCCGTTGAGATAATATCAACCGGTACTTTCACTAATTCTTCAATACGCTTGATGTAGTTTTGCGCCGCGATCGGTAATGCTTCAAATGACATTATACCCACTGTACTTTCGCTCCAGCCCGGCATTGTTTCATAAATTGGCTCACAACGCCCAAAGTTTTCAGCACCATAAGGCGGATACTGAACAACTTCTCCATCTAAGTTATAACCTGTACAGATTTTGACTTCATCCATACCATCAAGCACATCGAGCTTTGTTAAACAAAGACCTGAAAGGCTATTAATATCGATAGAGCGCATCAATACTGGTACATCAAACCAACCACAACGGCGCGCACGACCAGTCACTGAACCAAACTCATGACCACGCTTTGCAAGACCCTGACCAATTTCACAATTCAATTCTGTAGGGAAAGGACCTGAACCCACACGCGTTACATATGCTTTCACAATCCCAAGTACATAATCAAGCGCAAGCGGACCAACACCGGCGCCTGTTGCGGCACCGCCTGCTGATGTATTACTTGATGTTACAAATGGGTATGTTCCATGATCGATATCTAAGAATGTACCTTGTGCGCCTTCAAACATCACTTTCGCACCTTGATCGCGAAGCACTTTAAGCTCATACGATACATCTGCAACGAGTGGAAGAATACGTTTCGCAAGCTCCATTGTGTCATTAAAGACTTTATCTACTGAAATCGCTTCTTTACCAAGATAGTTCACAAGCATGAAGTTATGATACTCCATCACACTTTCAAGTTTTGCACGGAAAACTTCTGGATAGAAAAGATCAGCAACACGTACTGCTCTTCTTGCTACTTTATCTTCATAAGTAGGACCAATTCCACGGCCTGTCGTACCAATCTTATTTACGCCAAGCTTCTCTTCACGTGCCTGATCGATTGCCACATGATATGGCAATACTAATGGGCAAGCTTCAGAAATTCTGAGGCGCTCATCTACATTAATACCACGGCTTAAAAGCTCATCCATCTCTTTTAAAAGCGCTTCAGGTGAAAGCACGACACCATTGCCAATATAGCAAGTAACGTGTTCACGTAAAATTCCGGATGGGATTAAACGAAGAACTGTCTTCTCTCCGTTAATAACTAGCGTATGTCCAGCATTGTGACCACCTTGGAAGCGAACAACACCCACAGCTTTATCCGTTAGAAGGTCAACTATCTTACCTTTTCCTTCATCGCCCCATTGTGTGCCAATAATAACGACATTATTACCCATTTGAATTTTTCCTCATGAAAATTGAATAAGGCGACGAGCGCCTTAATTTTAACAACTTAATTTATTAACTTATTGCTTTTGTTGAAAGTGCTTAAAGAAATCACTATCAGGATCAAGAATGAGGACATCCCCATCATTTTGGAAAGCGTTTTTATAGGCTTCTAAGCTTCTATAAAATGAGTAAAACTCAGGATCTTCCCCATATGCTTTACCATAGATTGTTGCCGCACCCGCATCACCTTCCCCGCGAATTTTCTCAGATTGCTCATAGGCATTTGCAAGGAGGATCGTACGGTTACTATCCGCTTCAGCAACTTTTTCAATGTAAGCAGCTTCACCTTTCGAACGAAGCTCTGTTGCAACACGCTCACGCTCTGTTCTCATTCGTTTAAAGACGTTATCTGTTACATCATCAGGCAATTCTACCCCGTTGATTCTCACATCAATAATCTCAACGCCATACTCTTTTGCCTCAACTGAGAGTGCAACTAAAATTGTTTTTTCAATTTCTTGACGGACCGTATTATTCAAGTCAACTTCTTGACCTGCAATCACAGGTACGACGTTCTCTTTACTACGAATCACAATCTCAACATCTTCTGACTGAATGTTTTTAAGTGTTTTCTCATCTAATGCTAACGCATCACTTGGCTTATCAACCACAATAACGTTATCGCCGTTTTTTGCATTTGCAAATTTAGTAGCGACCGTTCCACCGACAACTGTCTGAACATCACGCTTACCAAAGGCAGCCCTAAAGTTATTTTTGACAATCGGCTCAAAAAGACGATTGAAGATACCAGGATTACCCGATACTTTCTGATAATAAACCTCAGGATCAATCACTCTCCATTTGATAAAAGTATCAACGATTAAGTTCTTTTTCTCAGATGTTAAAAAGGGTTCAGGCGGCGTATCTAATGTTTGAATACGCGCATCAAAAACACGGACATTATCCACAAATGGCATTTTAAAATAAACACCCGGCTGATCATATATTGCAACAATACGCCCAAAACGAAGCTGCAAACCTTTTTCCCACTCTTTGACAATCACAATTGAACTACTCAAGAGGACTAGCGCAATTATCACGATCGGTAGAATAACGCGAGTTAAAATTCTCATATATTTCTTTTTTCCTCTCTACAATTAACGGGGTAAACGCGCACGGCTTCTTGAATCATTGGCATTACCGCTTGTGGGTTGCGTCTGAATCATAGAAGGACTAGTACTTTGTTGCGCCGGAGTTGTTGCATCCGCTCTTGAGGGAACAACTTCAACGTTTGCCTGAGGCGTATTTCCCGTTGGTGTCCCCATCATTTTATCAAGTGGAAGCATCATGAGATTATTACTATCTGATCCCATGTAGAGTTTATTGGTATTTTGAAGGACATTTTCCATATTCTCTAGGTAGAGTCGTTCACGTGTTACTGCAGGCGCCTCTTTATAAGCTGTATACAATCTTGTAAATCGATCCGCTTCCCCGCGCGCTTGCGCAATTTTACTTTCACGGTACGCTTCAGCTTGTCTTAAGACTCGCTCGGCCTCACCACGCGCCTCTTCATGCACTTTACTTTGATAAGCATTGGCCTGGTTGATACGACTCTGCTCATCTTCACGCGCACGAATCGCATCTGAGAACGCATCTTGAACTGCCGCAGGTGCTTGCGCATCTTCCAAGTTCACGTTTGTAATCACTAAACCGATTTCGTAGTTATTGAGAATGCTCTGCGCAAGCTCTTTCACTTCTTGCATGAGCTGCTCACGACCATCGGTTAAAATATCATCTAAAGATGTCTGCCCAACACGTTCACGCGTTGCACTATCAACAACTTCTTGTAATGTTCTATCAGGATCAGGAGATGTAAACCAATAGAGCGTTGGATTTTCATTATTAATTTGATACTGAACTTCTACACTGACATCAACAAGGTTCTCATCTTTTGTGAGCATCGCCGCACGACGATTACCTTTATTCGCAGCAGTCCCAATTTTTTGTGAAAAACGACGTTGGATATCAATAATTCGATGATCACCTATTGGACTCGGCAAACGCCATCTCAACCCTGGATCTTTGGTTGTATGATATTGTCCCAAAAGAAGCTCAACCCCTTTTTGTCCGGCATCAATCGTATAAAATCCTGTTGCTAACCAACCACACAGTAATACAGCACCGCCTAAAGCGATATACTTGCCGTACCCACCACGTCTGTGTCCCTGCCCGCCTTTACCACGGAAAGCGCCACCTAGTTTTTTAAAAATTTCGTCGAGATCAGGGCCTGCACCACTATTACGAGGATCTTTACGTTGATTCCCATCGTTACCTTGCGGATTACCGCCAGAGTGCCCACCTTGAGTATCTTTTGGCTCTTGCCAAGCCATCTCTAAGCTATTTTTTTTCATTTAATCCCTTTGACTTCAGATCTTACCGAAACTTTGTATTTCCAACTCGACAAGATACCAATTTTTTGTGCGATTTGCACCTATAGATATCGCTCGAAATATGTAATGGATGAAGGTATTTCTTTCAAAAGTCTCATCACACGGTATTTTGCGATATAAAGATCTAAAACAAATTCTCCTTTTTCGCCAAATTCTTCCGCTCTCACAGCATCTAATGCATAGAGTTCAGCCCGAAGTCGGCCTTCACTTGGAGGGAGTGTTATTTCCATCTCGAGATGACCTTTCTGAAAGTGCGTTGCAATGCCACTTAAAAGAAGATCTATCCCCTGATCATTCATAGCAGAGATCCAAACAGCACTCACAAGTCCCTGTTCATCTTCTGCGATATGGGGAGTAATATCCGGTGTTAAATCAATTTTATTAAATACTTGTAACCGTGGGACTTCATCCGCACCAATTTGCGATAAGACCTCATCGACCTCTCTAATTTTCAGATCACGTTCCGGATCTGCAACATCAATCACCTCTAAGAGGAGATCCGCTTCGCTCGCCTCTTGTAGTGTCGATTTAAATGCTTCTACTAAATCATGTGGTAACTTTGAAATAAAACCAACCGTATCAACGAGTACTGCTCGCCCAACATGTTCTATCTCAATTGCCCGATGTGTGGGATCTAATGTCGCAAATAGCTGATCTTGCACATATACATCTGCATTTGTGAGTCGATTAAAAAGAGAGGATTTTCCGGCGTTTGTATATCCCACAAGCGCGATTGTCGGGACTTCATTCCGTTCTCTTGAAATGCGTCCTTGATGGCGCATTTTCGTCACAGTCTCAAGACGTTTTTTAAGCTGACGAATACGCTCACTAATCACCCGTCGATCCATTTCAAGACGTGTTTCTCCAGGTCCTCGAAGTCCCACCGCGCCGCCGCGTTGCTGAGAGAGGTTCGTATGCTTTCGGACTAATCGCGTGGAGAGCCGTGTTAATTGCGCAAGCTCAACTTGAAGTTTCCCTTCAAATGTTTGTGCCCTTTGTGCAAATATATCTAAAATTAAACCGGTACGATCAACAACTCGCACCCCCAAAAAACTCTCTAAATTTCTATTTTGGCTAGGTGTGAGATCGTGATTTACTAAAACAACGTTTGCTTCTGAAGCCTCAACAGCTAGACGTACTTCGTCTGCCTTTCCCGTTCCCATATAATATTTAAAATGGGGCGTTTGTCTGCTACCGGTGATACAAGCCTCGATTTCAACGCCGGCTGAAGTCACTAATTCTTTAAATTCTGCAAGATCACCATCTTCACTATCTGGCATTTCTAAAGAAACGATAATGGCAACATCATTTTCATGACTAAACTCTTCAACTATATGACTCATTATAACGAGTACACACCTCTAATTAACGTAATATATTAATCGAATAAAATCACTCAAACACACAAGCTAGGCACCGTCTTATAGGAGACGATGCCCATTAAAACCAAAAACTACAAATAAGAGCACATCGACAACCGTCTATTTCTATGAAATCACGGAAATAATCTATTGCGCGATCGGCGCGTCAACTTCGCTCTCTTCAAGACCTAAATTTACATTTCTTGCCGGCACAATCGTAGATACGGCATGCTTGTAGATCATTTGGCTGACATTCGATCTTAAAAGTATTACAAACTGGTCAAACGACTCTATTTGCCCTTGTAGCTTAATACCATTGATTAAGAAAATTGATACAGGAACACGCTCTTTTCGGAGCAAGTTTAAAAATGGGTCTTGTAGGGATTGCATTTTAGCCATCTTGGGTCTCTCTTTTTTTAGTTCTTATAATTCATACTTGATGAGTTTGTTATTTTTCACAACGCGCCGCGATACGAAATCCAACTCTATTTTATCATAACCCCTGAATCATTCAGGCTTGACATAGATAGATTATAATCCATTTATCATATTAATGAGAAATAAGTTTCTCGCGCAATCATACTCCTCTGCAAATATCGCAAAAAATCAAGTGATTGAATTTCTTATAATAGATCTTTACTTGTCCCAAGTGGATAATCGCACTATACTTTATCCTTATAAAAGCAAGCGCAAGCATCAATTATTCAGAGGATTCTTCATGACAGTTAAAGCACTTTTTCTTGATCTCGACGGTACCAGCCTTAATGACAACAATGCACTGTCACCGGCATTACAAGAAATTTTGACATCTCTAAAAGCAAAAGGAATCCATATTATATTCAGTACAGGTCGCAGCTTTGCAGGTGCGCTCCCTTTTTCAAAAGCAATTGGTGGCACTGATTATATGATCAATTATAATGGCGCAAGGGTATTCGACTTTAATAATGAGCGTGTCTTACATGAAGCTACACTGCCAAAACCTGTTTTAAAGCAAGTGTTCGACTTCTCACATGAATATGCCTACCCCCCTATTTTTTATCACAACAATATCATCTATACCAAAGATGGCATTGCACATCATTATACGTGCCCAGGGGAGCGCTTTGAGGTATTACACCCCCATCATGACTGGGTCAATGAGACCTTAACAAAGGCACTATTTGTATTACCTGAGGAAGAGCTGTCAACGCATCTTGATATCGCATATAACTTTTTCGATGGTGCTTCTGTTTCTACATCCTCATCTACCTACTTAGAAATCATGCCTAAAGGGGTGAATAAATCAGTGGGGGCACAACATGTTCTGGAAGCTTTAAATCTTGAGCCTAACGATTGCGTTGCCTTTGGTGATCAGCTCAATGACTTCGAATTGTTATCACTTGTGACGCATCCCTTTATTATGGGAAATGCAACGCCACAGCTCAAAACATACTTCCCCGATCGCATTATTGAAACAAACTTAAACGATGGCGTCGCTAAAAAACTTGACCAGATATTTGAACTCCAATATTTCTAATCCCCTTTCATCCTTCCTGATCCACCGTTAACTGTCACTGATAATCTCTCATCATGAACACATATACTCGACTCTTTCGTAACCTCTCAATTGTCTTTACTGCGCTATTATTAATTCCTGTCGTAGCATGGTTTATCGATTGGAATTGGCAGCAGAATCAAGATTACTCGATCATTGATTTCATCCTGTTCATTATCACAGAATCAGGATCAGCACCGTATTTCGCCATGCTTACATCACTTATTTTCTCAATCTGGCTTAGCATGCGTTGTAAAATGCTCCAACATCACTGGGTCATCATATTTCTCAGTGTCTTTCTACTCCAGGGAAGTACGCAGATCATCAAAAGCACAATCAAAACACTCTGGGAAGAACCTCGCCCCTATATGAGTTATATGGTTGAAAAAGGTGTGGAAATCGATTCTTTTTATGAACAGGATCGCAAGAGTCGTGAAGTCATCATCAAATCCACATTACAAAATGACCAAGATACTCCTGCATGGTTGCAAAACCATTGGCAACAAGAGACAGGATTCTCTTTCCCATCAGGTCATACGATATTTGCGGTGATGTGGGCTTTTATCATTGTTGGCTTTTTAACAAGAGAAAGAGATCCCAAAACGAACCTCGCAATCATTGTTATGACGCTTTGGGCGGGTCTAATGATGATAAGCCGCATGCGTTTGGGTATGCATTTCCCGATTGACCTGCTCACAAGTACTATTATCGCCTATCCTATCGCCCTCCTTTTCTTTTATTTTTTAGCAAAAAGGGATACCCTGTTCGATAAGGCAATGAATAAGTCAGCCGATAAAACAGCGCAAATTACGGAGCTATAGTTTTAAGCATAAGAATAAAATTACACTTACACCTTGTGCTTATCGTCATTTTTTTATAAAACTAATAGATATAATCTATAGGCGAGCTAATTGTCGTCATATTTCATTCTATAATGGCAAAATATCAAAAGGCGTTGTTATACATCACTAATAATTACAAAAAATAATAAAAGGACTAAACTTATGCTGTATTTACTTTCTCCTGCAAAGATGTTGGATGAACACACTCCACCTCCTATTACAAGCCTTGATGAGCCACAGCTACTTCAAGAGTCTCAAAAGCTGATTGACATTCTCCGCGGCTACTCAGCCCCTGAGATTCAAAATCTCATGAAAGTATCTGAACGAATTGCAGAGCAGAATGTAGAGCGCTTCGCAGCCTATGAAACCCCCTTTTCTTCCCAAAATGCAAAACCGGCACTCTATCTCTTTAATGGCGATGTCTATCAAGGATTATCCGCATATGATCTCCCTGAAGATTGCGTTGCGTTTTTAAACAAGCATCTTGCAATTCTCTCTGGCCTTTATGGCGCCATTAGACCGCTTGATTTAATCGCCCCTTATCGCCTTGAAATGGGAACGTCACTGCCTAATGAACGTGGTAAAAACCTTTATGATTTCTGGGGTGATCTCATAACGGACTACCTTAATACTCGCATTGATGAAATTGATGCTAAAGTTGTAATCAATCTCGCTTCTAATGAGTATTTTAAAGCAGTTAAGACGGATAAACTGAAAGCGCGCGTAGTTACACCTGTATTCAAAGATTTCAGTAATGGTGAATATAAAACTATTGGTGTATATGCGAAAAAAGCACGTGGACTCATGACCCGCTTTGTCAGCGAGCATAATATTACAGATCTAGCCGAACTTAAAAAGTTTAATCTTGAGGGTTATGCGTATAAACCCAATGATATCACGGGCGAAATTGTCTTTATTCGCGGCTAAGTAACACTCTCTCCCCTCATACTCAATGAGTAGAGCCACCTATTTACATAAAATTAGATAAACGTAGCCCTAGCGGAAATTTCCCCTAGGGCTATTTTTGTTTAAGATTGATCAAAGAGACTTACAATATCTCATCTGATTCAGATGCTTGTAGTAGACCCACTCGGCACTTCAATGACTTTCTGTACTAATAACGCAACACAAAGATAGCTAAATGGTAATGACCATATTAAACCAATCCCTAAAGGAATCATCGCGATAATATTAATTAAAAACAGTAGGATATAGAGCCCTAATATTTTAAAGAAATGTTTATTGACAATTTTAAAGGACGCCTTAAGGACATCTATTGCCGAACTATTAGGATATACAAACAAAAGCATAACGGATAATGAAGAGGCAATCAGGATATATAAGCCAGGTAGCACAAACAACAACACCCCTAACATATAAAACAGAGTGACTAATACTTGGATCAACAAAAGCTTCCAAAAAACTTTAAACGGTGCGAATAGATCTTTGACAATCAATACTTTTAACGCATTTAAATGCTTTTGTGCCATCACAAAAAGCCCCATCATCAACGTAATCATCGGAATATTTACCAGCATGATGACCACAAAATAGATGACATAAAGCAGAATTATCATCCCTATTAAGACAGGATTATTTGCCAACTGCCCCTCAAACGCCTGAATATTGTCAAATTGAAAACCAGCGCTCATCAGAAGCGTAAATATAAATATGCTAAACACCATTATGAGTAGGAGCATCACCGCATAACTAATTGCACCATAGAGCATAAATCCCAGG
>CANRON010000053.1 GCA_947632245.1 uncultured Ignatzschineria sp.
ATAACGGCTAAGAAAGCAGCCAAAATCTGACGAATGATTTTTACGGGTAAGATATAGACAAGCTTTGCGCCAATCGGCGCAAATACCACACTTGTAATTGATAGCCCGATCACTGCCGGATAATAGACAAAACCAACCGTGCCGCTTGGCAAGCCTTCAACATTCAGTCCATTTATCAATGCGCTTAAGGCACCAGCAGCTGCCATAAACATCCCCACCGCTGAAGATGATGCGATTGCATTTTTCATCTTATAACCAATTTTACTTAAAACCGGTACGATCATCACGCCACCGCCGATGCCGACAAAGCTCGATACAAAACCAATAATCCCACCGACTCCTAAAAAGAGTGGCTTTGCAAAGTTTGAAACTGTTTCCGCTTCCTTTTTAGAAGCTGAGCGAAGCATGTTGTAAATTGTATAGGCCAAAAATGCACAGAAGAGCAATTGTAAAACTAAATCATCCATCTTGCTGACAACGAGGCTTCCCAGAGATACACCTATGATGGCGCCAAAACCAAGGAGAAATACAACCGGCCACATCACAGATCCCCGTTTCTGGTGAGCTATTACCGAGGAAAGGCTCGTAATGCCGACAACGGCAAACGATGTGCCAAGCGCAATTTTCATAATAAGCGCAGGCTCAACACCGATTGAAACGAGAAAGAAAACTAATGCGGGAACAACAACCGTCCCGCCACCGACCCCTAAAAGTCCAGAAATCAATCCAATAACACAACCTAATAACATAAATATGAGCAACTCAATCCCCATCTCTTTCCTCTCTTTTTGTTAATTCTCTTTATTTTTGATACCACAATCCACTATTAAGATGGGCTCTATACAAACTATCTCACAAACATATTGACGATATAGTGCCCACTGCTCGATAGCAAGGCTTTCCACAAGATATTTTGTAAGATTATTTCTCACTTAGTGCAAAATGGTTTTTTACCGCTCAAATACTCTTTATTCCCTGCCGAAAGCTCCCATTTATTATTTGCTAAAAATTAGTGCATTCGGTATGTAGCATTTAATGACATAAATCAATATGATATCGAAAAACCGTTTTTTATTTTTATATGAATATTTGCATTTCATTTCTAGATACGATAATCATAGAGCTGTCGGCTTCATAAATTTTTGTACTTAGACTGATTAAAAATATTAATAAAGTATCTCATCACAGTCTAGGTACATTCAAAGGAGGACTAAACTAAAGAGGAAATTATATCTTCACGGTTTAGTAGGTATGGTGAGAAGTATCAGTCTCAAATAATAAAAACAATAGAGACATAGATAGGCTTAAAGATCTAGGAATCTGTGTTTAGATCTAAACACAGATTCCTAGGCTTATTATTCAAGATCGCTCTGCGGTAAATTCTTATATAATTTACACGAGGGCGTATCTTGAAATCGGTGGCGTAACGCTTTGGAATGAAATAATTTCTACCAGCCACTTGTATCTTCTGAATATTTTAAATGTAGGTCCATAAATTAACCGCAAATCGCGGAAAATTAATGTGAATCTTAGCCTGAAAACTTCCGCAAAATACCCTATAATTGTCTTATTTGGTTTTCAAACGACAATACAGTACAAGTTACGTAAAAATAGACTTTGTATTTAAAATTTAAGGATTCAATATTATGCGATCACATTACTGCGGATTAGTGAGCGAGGAACTTCTCGACAAAACTGTAACTCTTTCAGGTTGGGTACATCGTCGCCGTGACCATGGTGGTATCATCTTCATTGACCTTCGCGATAGAGAAGGAATTGTTCAAGTTGTTATCGACCCAGCGCAACTCACAACCCCTTTTGCAGAAGCTGAGAAAATTCGTAATGAATTTGTCATTCAAATTGAAGGTAAAGTGATTGCACGTCCTGATGGCATGGTAAACGAAAATATCGTTTCAGGAAAAATTGAAGTGATTGCAACATCACTCAATATTTTAAATACAGCAGCGCCCCTTCCTTTCCAGCTCGGTGATGATAAAACTTCAGAAGAAGTGCGTTTAAAGTATCGCTACCTTGATCTTCGTGATACGCGCATGCATAAAAACATTATGCTTCGTTCAAAAGTTACGCGCTATATTCGTCAAGCACTTGATAACCAAGGATTCCTTGATATCGAAACCCCATTCCTTACAAAAGCAACACCAGAGGGCGCGCGTGACTATGTTGTCCCATCACGTGTTCATCATGGTGAGTTCTTTGCGCTTCCACAAAGCCCACAGCTCTTCAAACAGCTTTTAATGGTGAGCGGTTTTGACCGTTACTACCAAATTGTTCGCTGCTTCCGTGATGAAGATTTACGTGCGGACCGCCAACCTGAATTCACGCAAGTGGATATCGAAACATCATTCCTCTCATCCGATGAGATTATGGATTTAGCAGAAAACATGATCCGTGATGTGTTTAAAGCATCTATCGATGTGGATTTAGGCGCAGACTTCCCACGTATGACTTGGCATGAGGCAATGGCTCGTTTTGGTTCTGACAAACCAGACCTTCGTATTCCGCTTGAGTTCACAGAAGTAACAGAACTCATGAAATCATGTGATTTCAAAGTATTTAAAGATGCAGCAACCCGTGAAAATGGCCGAGTTGTCGCACTCAATATTCCAGGTGTTTCAGATCAGTTTACTCGCCGTCATATTGATGAGTACACTGAATTCGTAGGTCGTTACGGCGCGAAAGGTCTTGCATATATTCGTGTGAACGACGTGGCAGCAGGCCGTGAAGGTTTACAATCACCGATTGTAAAATTCTTAGATGACGCAACACTTGCTGAACTTCTCAAACTCACGAATGCGCAAAACAATGACATCATCTTCTTTGGTGCGGATAAAGCAACGACTGTGAATGATGCCATTGGTGCACTTCGCGTTAAAATTGGTAAAGACCTCAACCTCCTTACCCATAAATGGGCACCTATGTGGGTTGTTGATTTCCCAATGTTTGAATATGATGAAGATGCAAAACGCTATGTAGCAGTTCACCATCCATTCACAACACCAAAAACAGGGATTGAGTCGCTCAATGATCCTGCAAACTCAATTGCCAATGCGTATGACTTAGTATTAAACGGTACTGAGCTTGGGGGTGGTTCGATCCGTATCTTCAAACATGATGTGCAGATGAAAGTATTTGAACTTCTCGGCATTGATCAAGCAGAAGCAGAAGAGAAATTCGGCTTCCTCCTTGATGCCCTCAAGTATGGTGCGCCGCCTCATGGTGGTATCGCATTTGGTCTTGACCGCTTAGTGATGTTAATGGCTGAGCAAAGCTCAATCCGTGATGTGATTGCATTCCCAAAAACACAATCAGCGGCATGTTTACTCACAGATGCACCGGCATCAATTAGCCAAGCACAGCTTGATGAGCTTGCAATTGAACTTGTGAAAGACGAAGAAGAGAAAAAATAAGCCTGTAATTATCAAAAAAAATCGATAATTCAGCGCATACAAAGAAGAGCATCGGGGCTAAAGCTTCGATGCTCTCTCTTTTTAATACGAATAATCATGAGAATAGTGCGAGAAACTTGACGTAGGTGGTATAATAAACTCATATATTTGACTGTTTTCACTTAAGGAGAAATAAGATGTCGATGATCGATGAAACAGGGATTAATTTCACAGATTCAGCTGCACTCAAAGTGAAAAGCTTAATTGATGAAGAAGGTGATGCAAGCCTTAAGCTCCGTGTTTATATTCAAGGGGGCGGTTGCTCAGGTTTCCAGTATGGCTTTGCTTTTGCCAATGAAGTTGAAGATGGCGATGTCGAAGTTATAAACCATGATGTCACGCTTTTAGTTGACCCGTTAAGCTATCAATACTTAGTCGGCGCTGAAATAGATTATGTCAATGATCTGCAGGGCGAGCAGTTTGTGATTCGCAACCCCAATGCAACAACTACTTGCGGATGCGGTAACTCATTTAGCGCTTAATTGATCTTGGTATTAAAGATTACTAATATAAGGGTTATTATTAACTCTACATTTCGTTTATACTATTGAATATTAACGAGATGAAACACCTATCTAGTTCATCTTAGATAGGTGTTTTTATATTAAAACATATCATATTTATTAAAAAGATAACTTGCTTATTCTCTTGAAGGAACTTCAATATGACTCCAGGTGCTATTTTAGTACTCATCATCGCAGCGATTGCCATCTTACTCATCTTTCTAGGCATCAAAATGGTTCCGCAAGGAAATGAATATACCGTTGAGCGTTTTGGGCGTTATCGTAAAACAATTACCCCCGGCATCTCTTTTATCATCCCTCTATTTGACCGGATTGGTCATAAAATCAATATGATGGAGAGCGTGACAGATGTCCCTTCTCAAGCGGTAATTACAAAAGATAACGCCATGGTGCGTGTTGATGGGGTTGTTTTCTTCCAGATCAATGATGCCGCGCGCGCAGCATATGCTGTGAACAACTTAGGATCTGCTATTTTAAATCTGACAATGACAAACATCCGTACAGTAATGGGATCAATGGATCTTGATGAATTACTATCAAAACGAGATGAGATCAACGCCAGCCTTCTCAGTGTCGTGGATCATGCGACTGAACCATGGGGCGTAAAAGTAACCCGTATCGAGATTAAAGATATTGAGCCACCCAGAGATTTGATTGACTCAATGGCTAAACAGATGAAGGCAGAACGTGAAAAACGTGCCGCAATTTTAGAAGCACAAGGTTTTAGAGAAGCTGAAATTCTTCGCTCAGAGGGCGAAAAGCAATCAGCAATCTTAACGGCTGAAGGGAAACGTCAGGCAGCATTCTTAGAAGCAGAGGCGCGTGAACGCATGGCCGAAGCGGAAGCGAATGCAACGATGATGGTTTCTAAAGCGATTAGTGAGGGCGATATTCAGGCCATTAACTACTTTGTCGCGCAGAAATATGTTGAAGCTTTTGGGAAGATTGCCGAAAGTGATAATGGTAAAATCATCATGATGCCGATGGAATCTTCTGGCATGATTGGTTCCATTGCGGGGATTGCAGAGCTTGTAAAATCAGCCGGCAAGGAGTCATAAAATGATTGCGCTCTTTTCCACAATGAATCCTATGATGGTATGGCTCATTATTGGTGCGCTTCTGATTCTTTTTGAGATTATTCTTCCCGGCGTTTATCTTTTTTGGATTGGTGTTGCGGCGCTCATTGTTGGTTTTATTTTAAATTTCCTGCCTCTCTCCCTGACGATTCAGATCCTACTCTTTGCAATATTCTGTATCGTCACTGTTTTGATTGGCGTTAAAACCTATAAGGGGAAAGACCGGGATATTACCACACCACACTTAAATCAAGCACGCGGCGCTGAATATATTGGTAAAGTATTTACGCTCACGCAAGATGTGATTAATAATGAAGGCCGATTACCGATTGGCGACTCGGTTTGGGGAATTCATGGAGAAGATCTTCCTGCCGGTACGAAAATCCGTATTACGAAAGCCAATGGCAATACGCTTATCTATGAGCGTTCAGAGTAGAGGTGATTCAGTTTGAATTCCAAAGATAATAAAGAGATCGAAGGGATACCGCTTCGATCTCACTCATCCTCAAAGGGAAGCTCGCAAGCGCTTCCCTTTAACCTCTCTAAGGGGATCATTACCCTCTTTACGATTATTTTGGCACTGCTGACAATTAGCGCCAGCGGATCATTACTCTCCTCTCCCATCCACCCTATCGCGCTTGTTCTGAGCATCTTAATTCCGGCATATCTCTTTCTTATATTTGCCCTTATTCGCAAGCACTCGCTCTTTGCAGATCTCTTAATATTTCTACAAAAACAAGCGATTAAGCTCCAAATTTTTACGCAAAAAATCACATCCAAAAATGATTCTTCGGCATTTCAAGCAGACCCTGCTTTATTACTACGCCTGACAAAAGTCATCATGCATTATGCGTGGAGCATTATCTTTGCGGCACTGATTATTAGTCTATTTTTTCAATTTACGCTCAAGCAATATCACTTCAATCTTTTTAGCACGCTATTTCCGGATGAGAGTGGATTTTACTTCACTATTATCTACGTCATGAATTGGCTTCCTGAGCTGATATTCGGAGAGATTATTTCTGCCGAACTCATAGTAAGCAGTTTAAATAAAACGCTCACAGATAGCGAAAATGCAATTTGGGCGCGTTGGATTATCATTATGATCCTGATCTATGGCTTATTACCGCGTCTTATTTTGCTCTTTTTTGCACGACGCAGCTACCAGCAATACAAAAAGGATCACCCTGAAGCGGAAACAATTATTCAGGGAATCGAAAAGCTGATTGATCCGGCAAAAGCGCAGCCTAAACATGAACGCCTACCTAAAGTCATTACTAATGGAGAGGGATCTCACGCAATTGCACTTGATTATGCCGGGGATTTAACACCTGAAATCACCATTATTAATGATCGCAACCGTTTTAATCAGCTTCACTTGCAGTTAAAGAAAGCACCGCTTCGCTCTCTCACAATCTACATCGATAGCAGCCTAACGCCTGATAGAAGTCTACTTCGCCGGATATACACATTAATGAATCTATCACTATCGAATGAAATTATCCTCATCGATAAGGCTCATCACTCGAGAGTCAAAGAGTGGCAAGAAAAACTGAGTCCCCATCTTCTTGAAAATGAGAAAATTTCTGTACAATCGCACAATTAGTCCATTTAATCTATTTACGTTAAGATGATCGATCATAAAAATGAGTGAGAAACATGAGTGCTAAAACATTAAAAATTGCTATTGTCGGCCATACGAATACAGGAAAAACATCCTTAATTCGTACCCTTACGCGTGAGCGTAACTTTGGGGAAGTGAAAGATGAAGCTTCAACGACCATTAATGTTGCCGAGATTAAACGCGCTTCTCAAGATCTCTCCTTAACCTATATCGATACGCCCGGTATAGAAGATGCCATGGCTATCTTAGACACCCTTGAAGAGAGGTACCCTTCTCGCTCTCGTATTGAAGAGGCCGATAATCTCTTAAAGTTTGCAAAAGATAGCGATGTTGAAACGTTATTTGAGCAAGAAGTAAAAGTTATTAAACAATTATTCGAGGCAGACCTTACTTGTTATGTCATTGATTGCCGTCTCCCATTTTTACCTAAATTCGATGATGAGCTCACCCTCATTGAGAAAACGCATCGCCCAATTTTACCTATCCTCAACTTTATTGAGGGAGAACATTTAGAGTCTTGGAAGAAACATCTAAAGGCACATGGTATCCATCATTATTTAGAGTTTGATACCGTCATTCCACCGCAAAAACGCCGATTTTATGAACAGATAGCCATCATGTTCCCAGAGCTTTATAGTGAAATTATGGCATATGTTACGCTCGAAGAATTGAGTGATAAAACTCGCTTTAAACAAGCAATGACGGTTACCGCCAATTTCTACCTCAATCTTATGACGCTCCAGTTAAAAGAAAAACGAGATAGTAGTGCCGAAAAGATTATGGGTAAGCTCAATAAAGCCATTGAAAAAATAGAGAGATCAGCGATTGAATCCCTCTTATCCATTTATCAGTTTAATAAGGAAGATGTTGAGTATTTCAAGCTCGCAATAGAAGGCGCTCAATATGAGCAGGATCTTTTCACCAGTGATAGCTTGATCGACTTCTCTGTATTATTTACCAAAGGCGCCGTAGGGGGTGCCGGATTGATGGTGGGTATTGATGCGCTTGCCGGATTTACAACATTAGGCGCAGCATCCGCGACCGGTGCTATTATTGGCGGACTAGCTGCCTCTTTTAAACACTTCGGTGGATCTGTGATGGATCACATTCAAGATATGGAAACCTATTGTATTAATGATGAAGCTGTCAATCATCTGCTAAATCGTATGCTTTACATTGTTGGCGCACTCAATGGGCGAAGTCATGCACAATTAACACCGATCTATCTCAGTCATACAAAAACAGATAAGCCACAAGCCGAACTCTTAAAGTTAATTCATGAAACAAGATATCTGCGCGCGCACCCTGAGTATTATGAAAAAAATGGTCCGATGATTAACAGTAAACGCGATAAAATTATCGAAGACCTCACTGAGAGATTCACCCAGTTTTATCAAAAAACAGATCAGCAACTCATTCAAAAAGCACCATAATTCAAATGCTTCATCATCCTATGCCCCGATGAGCAGGGAAAGGCGCCGCTATATTGACATAAGAAGATACAGCGCCTGTGTTATTTGTTTTTATTCTTTGCGAGACTTTTACAAACATCAATTTCATAGAGTGCGAACTTTTCAGGATCTAAGCCGATGTATTGCATCTCATATTGAGCACTATCTGCAATAAATTCTGCCGCACTTTGGTTATTGGCGGTTTCTATGATCAACTTTGTGTTCCCAAGATTCTCTAACGCCAAACCCCAATTATAATCAGGCTTAACTTCCAGCACTGAATTGTCGGACTCCGCCATAATGTAAGAGAGGATCACTTCCGGTATCTCTTTTAATGTTGCGCAGACAACATTGCCCTTTCCAGCGCCGGGAAATCTATCCACTAATGCGCGGTAACTGTTCGTCGCTAAATAGAATCGATCTTCAGGCATCACATCACGACCTTCTATTTGAAGATTGAGGATTCTTTGACTCTTTGGATTTAAGAGTGATAAGTCTGCTTTATAACGCGGTCGTTGCGTCGGATCAATCTCATAGGTAATGCCTTTAATAATATCGAAATTATAAGGTCGATACTTTTCCCAATTAATTAAAAATTGTGGCGCTACTTCCTTCGGATCAATCGTGTGATAAATACTCGCACAACACTCAAGCCACTCGCTTAAATTAGCACCGGTAATCTCAAGAACCACTAAATAATTCGGGTAGACATATAGATCTGCGACATCTTTAAAAGAAAGGTTCCCGGGTGCTATCTCCGTAAAGTAAGTAGGGTCATCTTTACGACTCCCCACCTTAAAAAGGGGCACTGCAGACAATAACGGTAAATCTTCTCTATGGGGAAGTTCACTTAATAGCTTTTCGGCATATTGCGACTGCGCATCTGCAACCATCTGAATACAGTTATCATCTTGGACTAATGAGAGATAACTATAAAAGCCGCTCTTACTCATTCCTACCGGCACATTCATTGTCTCACGAATTGCCTCATGCGCTGATTGCATTATGGCTTCATACTTGGGATTCAAATCTCTCTCTGCTTCAAGATAGCTCTCTACATGCCTTAAGTGAGATTGACCTGTTTTGACCTGCCATCTGCCATTCTTTTTCACTAACTCAAGATCAATGATGCCGAGCCACCTCGCCCAAGAACCCGGCATTACTGCCGGCGTTCCCTTGACGGTTCCTTGGTCTATATCAAATCCAAAAGGTTCCAGTTCTCTATAACTTTCTGAGGGAAAACGGCGGTGCTGATGCCCTGCAATCAACGCATCCACCCCTGGAATCTGCGCAATATAATATGCACTATTTTCCATATCCGGCTCAACCGGCCGTTTAGAAAATCCTGTATGCGCTAAGACAATGATGATATCTGCGCCATCTGCCTTTAAAGCAACAACCTGTTTTTCAACAGATTCAATCGCATCATGAGTGATTAATCTTTCATTTGAGACCGCATATTCATCCAGATGATTTTTATCCCACGTGGTAATTTGCGGCGGCACAATGCCCGTTACGCCAATATTGAATGAGACAACATCTCCTGATTCCGAGACAAATGCACGCTTTAAAATAACTGAGGGCGGCAATAAAAACTCACCTTCAATATTTGTGATATTTGCGTTGACGTAAGGAAAATTTGCTTGTGTTAACACTTCAAGCAGATAAGGAACGCCAAAATTGAACTCATGATTCCCGAGTGTTGCAGCATCATAACCAATTGCATTCATTAACGAATAAGCGGGATGCTCATTCGTTAAGGCGAAATCGCGAAGATAATCTGACATCGGAGAGCCTTGAAGGATATCTCCGTTGTCAAAGAGGAGTGAATTAGGATTTTCAGATCTTGCATCTGCTATCATATTTGCGAGGCTGATGAGTCCTAAGCGATCAATGGCTTGATCCTTGTAATAATCGAAGTTCATATAAAAACCATGAATATCAGTCGTTGCGAGAACTCTTAACTTTAGCCTGTCGCTATATTCACTCATATTATCTTTTACTCATCTCCAATAGCTGCTAATAGGTCAGCTTGGTTTTCTTGAATCAATGGCTCTATCACTTGGTCAAGATCACCATTAACAATATCTTCTAACTTGTAGAGCGTGAGATTGATACGGTGATCTGTGATTCGACCTTGTGGATAGTTATAGGTACGAATTCTCTCAGAACGATCCCCTGAACCTACGAGGCTTTTTCGAGTTTCACTCATTTCACGCTGCTCTTTTTCACGTTCCGCTTCTAGCAAACGAGCGCCTAAAAGACTCATCGCTTTTGCTTTATTCTTATGCTGAGAACGCTCATCCTGACACTCCACAACAACACCTGTGGGTAAATGCGTAATACGAATCGCAGAATCTGTAACGTTAACGTGCTGACCACCGGCGCCCGATGAACGGAATGTATCAATTTTAAGATCACCGGCGTTAATTTCTATCATTTCCGTCTCAGGAATCTCTGGCAGAATTGCCACAGTTGCAGCAGATGTATGGACGCGGCCTTGTGATTCAGTTTCAGGCACTCGCTGAACACGATGCGCACCTGATTCGAACTTAAGACGTGAATACGCCCCTTGCCCTTCAATACGGGCTACCGCTTCTTTATAACCGCCATGCTCACCATGATGTTCACTGATCAACTCAACTTTCCAGCGGCGCTCTTCTGCATAACGCATATACATACGTAATAAGTCACCCGCAAAAATTGCAGCTTCATCCCCCCCGGTTCCGGCACGAACTTCGAGGAAGATATTACTATTGTCAAAAGGGTCCGTTGGCAAAAGCAAGATACTCAACTCTTTCTCTAAACGCTCTTTTTCTGCTTCCACAATCGGAAGCTCTTCTTTCGCAAGCTCTTTAAGCTCACTGTCTGATCCATTAAAGATCTCTTTGATTTCTTCAAGGTTAGCTTCATTCGCTTTCCAAGCATTGAACTCTGCAACAACAGGTTCAAGATGAGAGTACTCTTGCGAGAGCTCTCTAAATTTATTGTTATTACTGATAACATCAGGATCCGATAGAAGATGGGACACTTCTTCTAAGCGTTCCTTTAGCTCTTCTAACTTCGTGATTATACTGTCTTTCATAAGTACTTATGCGCTATAATAGGTGATTAAAACATTTGATGCCCATTATCGCAAATCTAGAGGCTTTCGTATACATTACGAGATGATCAATTATGAAGTTAATGCACCTTCTGCTACTTATCCTAGCGGTAGTACTCGGTTTACTTATCAAACAAACATGGTTTGATGATAATAGTCGCCATAAAAAACTCGATGATCTTCAGGCTTCTCTCGATCAATTAAAAGCACAAAATCAGGCACTCATCGAACAAAACAATCAAATCCGCCAAACTATCAATGGCATTAAACATAATGATACTGCGCGCGAAGAGCTTGCTCGTAAGCATTTAGGTCTTATTAAAGAAGATGAAACATTCTTTCATGTCATACCCTCTGAAGATGCGAAAGAGTAAAGCGTTTTTTAAATAGCGAAGTAATCTTTCGATGAGTCACTGTCCAATCGATTATATGCGCTATTCATTTTCATAGATAATTTCATACATCGCTGGATGTTATGACTGCTTAAGTACTGCCAGCTGGATACCATCAATCCAATCTCTCTA
>CANRON010000054.1 GCA_947632245.1 uncultured Ignatzschineria sp.
CGCGAAACCTTACCATCTGTTCTGATTTGGTCCACAATATGCATTGCTAAATCAATCGGTATCGCAAAACTCACGCCAGCATAACTTCCTGTACTCGTATAGATTTGTGAATTGATACCAATCACTTCACCCTCTGTATTAAATAATGGGCCTCCTGAGTTACCGGGATTTACCGCTGCATCTGTTTGAATAAATGGCGTGAAGTTATCATTTGGAAGATTTCGTCCTAAAGAACTAATAATCCCTTGTGTTGCCGTATAGTCAAGCCCAAAAGGTGAGCCTACCGCCATCACCCATTGCCCGACTTTCAAATCTTTAATGTCTGCAATTTTTACAACCGGTAATTTATCGGCGTCAATTTTGAGAACAGCCACATCTGTCTTCTCATCCATTCCTACTAATTCAGCCAATAATTCACGTCTATCCGCTAAATGCACAGTGATCTTATTGGCATCACCAATCACGTGGGCATTGGTAATAACATAGCCCTCTTTATCAATGATAAACCCAGAGCCCGCGCCATGAACGATACGTTCCTGCTCTTTTTGCTGCCCGCCGGGGCCACCTTCACCGAAGAAAAAGCTAAAGGGATCATTCCCGCCAAAAGGAGAATCGCCACCAAATGAGAATCCCTCAAAAGGAGACCAACCGCCACCCCTGACAATTTCTGTTCCTTCAGTTGTAATACTGACAACTGCGGCCTTATTCTCCTCAAATAGATCGGCCCAATCAAGCAATTGCGCCATTGCTTGTTGCGCAATCAGAATAACTGTTGCGGTAATCAACATCCCTACCTGTTTGATATAGTATTTTCCTAACTTCATTTTGTACCTCTTGAATTGTTTTTTTAGAAATTACTCTAGTCTTCAGTATGAGGGCTTACGCTTACTTTTCAAGCAAAAATGGTTAAAATCAAACCCAAACAACTGTTTTAAAAGAAGATAAAATATAGTAATTCAATCTATTGAGAGTAGTAAAGCCCTTCCCGCAACATTACCAACGCGCCAATCACTTTTAAAAATTATGAGCGCGCAATATGCTTAATTATAAGCTTGGTACTTATACAAACCTCTCAAGCATCGTATTCACAAAAAGATGTCCTTTCTCTGTCGGAGTAATCCACTCTGTTGATGGCAACAGTAATCCTGCTTCCTGATTCTCTTGCAAGAAAGGCTCAATTTCAGTGATCGGTAAGAACGTTCTCTCCGCCCAGTAATCTGTCGGCACACCTGATTTTAGGCGCAGGACATTCAAAAAGAATTCAAAAGAGAGATCTTTTTGAGGGATTTCATTCATCACAAGCCGCTCTTTTACACTCTTCTCCACATATGTTCTCGGGTGTTTTTCCATCTGCGTCCGTAAAATCGTCCGATTATTCATCATCGTAATTTTTCCATGCGCACCCGCACCAATCCCGACATAATCCCCAAACTCCCAATAGTTGCGATTATGCTGACTCTCTCGGCCCGCTTGTGCAAATGCCGACACTTCATAATGCTGATATCCATGCTCTGCTAATAACGCATGACTGACGAGTTGCATCTCTTCTATCACTTCATCCGCAGGAAGCTCTGGCGCATAACGATGGAAATAAGTATTAGGCTCTAAAGTGAGCTGATAATGGGATATATGCTCAGGCTTTAAGGCTAAAATTCCAGAGAGATCCGCCAACGCGCCATCAAGTGTTTGCAGAGGCAAACCAAACATCAAATCACAATTAATATTGGTGAAACCTGCTTCACGCGCAATTTCAAAGGCCCGCAATGCTTCCCCACTATTATGAATCCGCCCGATTTTCTCAAGTTGCAGATCATTCAAACTCTGCACGCCAATTGATAACCGATTAATGCCAATTTCTCGAAAAGCCTTAAAGTATTGACTATCGACCGTTCCAGGATTAGCTTCCATGGTAATTTCAATATTCGGATTGAAATTCAAAAGCGTACGCAGCTGGCTGAAAAACTGATCCAACATTTCAGGCGGAATCAAACTCGGCGTGCCGCCACCAATAAAGATCGAATGAATCTTCCGCCCCCAAATATAGGGCAGAATTTCTGTCACATCATCAATGAGCGTTTTCATATACGGCGCATAGAGCGACTCATTGTTTTTATGCGAGTTAAAATCACAATAAGGGCATTTTTGAATGCACCAAGGGAAATGGATATAGAGGGAGAGTGGAATCATTAACTGTGCTTTATCCTAAATAAGTAAAGATTAACTCCATTATAACTACAAATATCCAAAATCTATAAGAAAGTCCGGATTTAATGCTACCTATCAAGCCTACAAACCCCAAAAAAATAAAAATTATTTTGGTTTTTTTTGATTCCCTGATGATGCCTTTAGCCATTAATTACACTAACAGACAAGCCGTCAAATGCGTATCGCCTTTCAACCCCGGCTTTTCTACCGAGCATTGAGCGACCACTTCTTTACATCGTGTTCTAAATACACAGCCTGAAGGTGGGTGAATCGGTGAGGGGAGATCTCCTTCTAGTAGATCAATCTCTTTTCCTCTCTCCAAATCAGGGTTAGGCACGGGTACAGCTTGCATCAATGCTTTTGTATAAGGATGCTTAGTATCATTATAGACTTGCGATTTGGAACCCAGTTCCACCACATTTCCTAAGTACATCACAAGCACTCGATCTGAGATATGCTTTACCACAGCTAAGTCATGCGCGATAAAGATCAATGATAATCCCATCTCTTTCTGCAGCGATCTTAATAGATTAATGACCTGCGCCTGAATCGATACATCAAGCGCTGACACGGGCTCATCACAAATAATAACTTTAGGCTCTAAAATCAGCGCGCGCGCAATACCAATTCGCTGACATTGTCCGCCGGAAAACTCATGTGGATAGCGATTAATCACGTTTGGCAATAGACCAACGCGCGTCATGATTTGTTCAACTTTCTCCTTCACTTCTTTCTTTGTCAGCTTCGGATAATGCGTTTTCAAAGGTTCTGCGATAATATCGCCGATGGTCATTCGAGGATTTAACGAGGCGAGCGGATCTTGGAATATCATTTGGATATCTTTCCGAATATTTTGCATTTCACGCTTTGATGTTTTGGATAAATCCGTACCAAGCCATGTGACAGAACCTTCTGTAATTGGTGCAAGCCCAATAATCGCACGCGCTAATGTTGACTTACCACAGCCAGACTCTCCGACTACTCCGAGTGTTTCACCTTCATAGAGTCTAAAGTTAACACCATCCACGGCTTTTAGCTGATGCGGCTTTTCCCAAAAATATTGATCTTTTTCACGAATTGGAAAATGAACCTTCAATCCTTGAACGTCTAAAATTGCTTTTTGATTATTCATACTCATGCCATCAACTCCTTCACATCTCTAAAGCACGCACGAAGACGCTCATTTCCGAAAGGCTCTAGACGCGGGGCTTCAGTACATTGATCCGTCCGCCATTCACAACGTGGGTTAAAAGGACAGCCTTGTGGTAGATGGAGTAAATTGGGGGGATTGCCGGGAATTGTATGCAGAAATTCCGCATCATGATCGAGTGTCGGAATGGCTTCTAATAACCCCAGCGTATAAGGATGGCTCGGTGCGTGGAAGATATCTTTTACACTGCCATATTCCATCGTTCTCCCTGCATACATTACAAGCACTTTGTCACAAATGCCGGCAACAACACCTAAGTCATGGGTGATCATAATAATTGTCGTCCCAAACTCGGCTTTCAGCTCATTCAATAAGGCCATGATTTGGGCTTGAACCGTAACATCGAGCGCGGTTGTTGGTTCATCTGCGATTAATAATTTCGGCTGGCATAAAAGTGCCATCGCAATCATCACACGTTGTCGCATGCCACCTGAAAACTCATGCGGATACATCTTCATGCGTTTACGTGCTTCCGGCATTTTAACGGCATCCAGCATTTTCACAGATGCTTCAAAAGCGTCTTTCTTACTCATCCCCTTATGGAGAACCAACACTTCAGCCAGCTGTTTTCCTACGGTCATATAAGGATTAAGAGAAGTCATAGGGTCTTGAAAGATCATCGCGATCTCTTCTGCACGAAGTCGGTTTAACGCTTTCTCTTTAAGATTGAGAATTTCACGTCCCTCAAATTTTGCAGATCCTGAAACGCGGCCATTTTTAGCCAATAATCCCATAAGCGAGAAAGCCGTTTGTGATTTTCCAGATCCCGACTCCCCCACTATCCCTAAAGTTTCCCCTTTATTGAGGGAAAAATTTAAGGCATTGACAGCAGTCACATCACCATCATGCGTACCAAATACAACACTTAAATCTTTAACATCTAATAATAAATTGCCCATGGTTCCTCCTAGCGATCTTTAGGATCGAGCGCATCACGAAGCCCATCCCCAATAAAGTTAAAGCAAAAGAGCGTGATGATTAAAAATAACGCCGGAATGATCAATAACCAGGGTGCCACTTCCATCGATAACGCACCATCTGCTAAGAGAGATCCCCAGCTACTCATCGGCTCTTGCACCCCAAGCCCTAAGAAGCTTAAGAAAGATTCAAAGAGAATCATACTTGGCACTAAGAGTGAAGCATAGACAACAACAACGCCTAAAACATTTGGCACAATATGTCTAAAGATAATAAAGCCTGTCGAAACGCCGGCAACTTTAGCCGCCTCAATAAACTCTCTATTTTTAAGGCTTAAAGTTTGTCCACGCACAATTCTCGCCATATCTAGCCAAGACACCATACCAATTGCGAGGAAGATTAAAAAGAGATTCTGACCAAAGAATGTCACGAGTAAAATGACGAAGAACATGAATGGAAATGAGTTTAAAATCTCCAAAAGACGCATCATCAAGGAGTCAACGCGCCCCCCCATATAACCAGATAACGAGCCATAGAAGGTTCCCATCAAAACAGCTACAAATGCAGCAGAGATTCCGACGAGTAAGGAAATTCGTCCACCAACAGCAGTGCGCACGAAAATATCACGCCCGTTAGAGTCTGTACCGAAATAGTGCCCTGATTCAAAATCAGGGGGATTCGACATCATGCCCCAATCCGTATTGTCGTAAGTGTATTCTGAAAACAGTGGCGCAAATATCACAAATAATGCAATGCCTGCTAATACCAATAAGCTTGTCATTGCGGCTCGGTTTCGCATAAATCGACGCTTGGCATCCTGCCAAAGGCTTCTTCCTTGAACATTTAAATTCTCCGAGAAGTTTTCAACCGCGATTTTCTTCTGTGTAGAAATAACTTTCATCATTGCCTCCTTAATAGCGGATCTTAGGATCGATCACCGCATAAAGGATATCGACAATCATGTTAAAGAAAATAGTCAGCGCGCCGACTAATATCGTCACGCTCAACACCGTGGAATAATCTCGATTTAACGCGCCATCAACAAACAATGTACCAATCCCCGGAAGTCCAAATATCTTCTCTATCACAAGCGAACCCGTGATAATCCCCACAAATGCGGGGCCTAAATAAGAGAGCACGGGAAGGAATGCGGGTCGAAGTGCATGTTTCAATATAATTTTATGCATCGGCAACCCTTTTGCCTTTGCAGTGCGGATAAAGTTAGAATTTAAAACTTCAATCATGGAGCTGCGCATAATCCGCGCAATACTTGCAATATAAGCCAACGATAACGCAATCATTGGCAGCAATATATATTTCGGCGCACCGCCATACCACCCGCCGGCAGGGAGCCACTGGAGTGTAATCGCAAAGACTAATATTAAAAGAGGCGCCACCACAAAGCTAGGTACCACAACGCCAGTCATCGCAAAGCTCATCACAAAATAATCCCAGAAGCTATTTTGCTTCAATGCCGCAATAATGCCGGCAGTTGTACCGAGAAGTACCGCTACGATGAATGCAGAAATGCCCAGTTTAGCGGATGTGGGGAAATGGCTTGCAACTAATTCATTCACAGTATAATCACGGTAACGAAATGAAGGGCCTAAATCACCGCGTAATAACTGTTTTAGATAATCAAAATATTGCTCATAGAGCGGTGCGTTGAGATTATATTGCGCCTCGATATTGGCAAGCACTTCAGGGGGTAACATTCTGTCCCCCGTAAATGGGCTTCCTGGGGCTAATCTCATCATAAAAAATGAGATCGTAATTAATATCAACAGCGTCGGAATTGCCTCCAAAACGCGCCGAAGAATAAATCTTATCATGCTCTATCCTTTGAAAAGCTATTTGTAAATAGCATATTATTATTGTCAGATCGTTCCTGAGTGTATCAGTGGATCTTAGTCGGAGCAATTTAAGCCCCGAATAACTAGATATAATCTATTCCCGGTTGTAATTCAAACTTTTACCTGCATAAAAAAAGCGCTGATAGATTATCTCTATAGCGCTTTCCAGATATTGATATCAAAAATTAAACTATCCAACTTCCCTCACGATACTTTAAATATCTTGTATGAAGTGTTTGCTTTCAATCCACTCTTTACGTTCTTGTCTTTGATTTCGTGCTAGAAGCCGATCAAATATTGCGATAGGGTTTTGTACTTCATCTCTATTATCATCATTAACATCAAGCGAAAAATCACTTTCTTGCCCTGAGCTTTCTTCCACCTCAAGATTGGGAGCCACCAGCTGTACTAATCGTCTTGTATCTGCGCTCATTGTTGTTTCACGTAACTGAATGGGATTCATCTCGCCTAGACCTTTAAATCGTGTCACCGACTTTTGCCCACGACTATTTTCATGCTTTTTAAGAATTGCTTCTTTTTCAGCTTCATCGAGTGCATAGAAGACCTCTTTCCCCACATCAATACGATACAGTGGAGGAAGCGCGACAAAGACATGCCCCGCTTCAACCAGTTTCGGGAAGTGCTTTAAAAATAGTGCGCAAATAAGTGTTGCGATATGCAATCCATCCGAGTCCGCATCCGCTAAGATACAGACCTTGCCATAACGGAGCTCGCTTAAATCTTCCTCATTCGGGTCAACCCCAATGGCTACCGAGATATCATGAATCTCATTTGAACCTAAAATTTCACTTGTTGGCACTTCCCATGTATTTAAGATCTTACCGCGCAGCGCCATAACTGCTTGCGTATCTCTGTCGCGCGCTTGCTTCGCTGAACCGCCAGCAGAATCCCCTTCCACTAAGAAGAGTTCCGTTTCATTCACATCTGTACTCACGCAATCAGCTAATTTCCCCGGCAACTTCGGACCTTGAGAAATACGCTTACGCACAACTGCCTTTGAGCTTTTTAATCTTGCTTGCGCCGTTGAAATCACAAGCTCTGCAATCGCTTCCGCTTCTTCAACATGCTTGTTGAGCCAAAGAATAAAGAAATCTTTAATCGCGCCATTAATAAAGGTCGCAACACTGCGCGAGCTTAAACGCTCTTTTGTTTGGCCCGAGAACTGCGGCTCTTGCATCTTTACAGATAAAAGATAATTCAGGTGTGCAAAAGTATCTTCCGGGGTAATACGTACTCCACGCGGCAATAGACTTCTCTGCTCACAAAAATCACGTAATGCTTCTGTTAAGCCCGATTTTAAGCCATTCACATGCGTTCCGCCAAGCATTGTCGGGATCAAGTTCACATAACTCTCCGTCATTACCGGCGAACCCACCTCACTCCAAGCAAGCCCCCAAATTACTTCCTCTGTTTCTGCTTTATGTTCACCAAAGATTATTTCAGATGGTAAGAAATCAATCTCTTTCAAAGAATCATAGAGATATTCTTCTATCCCCGACTCATAACACCAAACTGTAACCTCTTCACCCTCTTTCGCATTTTCATCAATTAGGGTGATTTTTAAACCGGCACATAAAATAGCCTTCGCTTTTAATAGATCACACAGCGCTTTTTTAGCAATACGCGGGCTATCAAAATATTTCTCATCTGGCATAAAGCGTATTTCAGTACCGGTATTATTCTTACCACATGTACCAATCACTTCAAGTTCACTTGCTTTATAACCATCTTTAAAGGTAATTCGATGTACTGCGGCATCTCGATTAACTGTGACTTCTAAGAAATGCGAAAGTGCATTGACAACAGAAACCCCGACCCCATGAAGCCCGCCTGAATACTGATAGTTATCACTATTGAATTTACCACCAGCGTGCAAAGTTGCCAAAATGAGCTCAACACCACTTACGCCATGCTCAGGGTGAATATCGATCGGCATTCCGCGACCATCATCTCTCACACCTAAAGCACCATCCTTATAGAGCGTAACCGTTACGGCGGTTGCATGTCCCGCAAGTGCCTCATCTACGGAGTTATCTATCACCTCTTGTAAAATATGATTCGGGCGACTTGTATCCGTATACATTCCAGGGCGTTTACGTACAGGATCAAGGCCTGAAAGGACTTCAATTGAACTTGATGTATACTGATTTTTGCTCATAGATTTATACTCTTTATGTGTGCTGTCTGTGTTAATTTATAATCATGAAGATCTGTTTTGAACGCGCTTCTTATCTAGCCATCAATATCACTTGCATAACAGATGCCATAAAGATCAACCATCAATGTTCTTAATGTATCCGCTAACAAGTAAGCATTCGATTGAGCAACTGCATTTTGATCCTCACTTAATTCAAGCTTTTCTTGGAACTGATCCAAATACCGAACGCGCTTAAGAATAAAATCTTCCCCTAACAGAAAAGTGACGATATCTTCATAAGAGAGACCAAGCTTTGTAACACTCCAGCCTTCCGTAATATTGAGTTCAATCTCTTTAGATTCCATGGGGATACCACGATATCTCGCGACACCGCCCTCATCTTTGGAAAGCTCTTTCATCTCCACTTCATCTAAGAAGCCAAACTTCTCTGAAGGCAAACCACTTCTTACCCAATCAGTCATCAAAATGGGCATTTCTACTTGTGGCGCATAGGATACCACCGGCAATGAACCTAATGACTTACGAAGTACCGCTGTTACAAGTGATGCTTTCTTTTCACTTGTGGCATCCACGACTAACCAATTTTTCTCTTTATCAATATACGCCATCATTGAGCTCTGCTCAGGATAGACTTTAGAGATAAACTCATTGGTGATAATCTCTTCGAGCTCTTTATAACGAGCACGATTTAAAATATCAATATCATGTTCGCGGGCACGCTTTTCAACTTGTGTCTGAATAGCACGGCGAGGAAGTTTCTTCAATTCCATTCCCAAACGAATAAAATAAGCATTATTCATCTCTTCGACAAGACTTTCTCCTTGTGAAAATGCGGGTAACCAGCCATAAGTTTCAAGCTCATCCGCACCACAATCTCGGAGGGGATGTTCTGCTAGCATCTCTTCAAGTTCAAATGCATCAAATTCGATCGGATCATCAAACTTGTAGATCATGATATTTTTAAACGGTCTCATATTTGAGAACTCCTTAAAATCAGAAAAAGGGGAGAAATCCCCTTTTTAATGTATTAGTTGTTGATTGAGCATTGACTAGGAATGTTAATCCTATCTTCATTATGATATATACACAATAATATTATAAGTAATTATAACATTATCAACATATCTACAATGTATCTCTATCAGCCATTAATCTTTACGTATTAAAAGTGCCATTGATTCCACATGAGCGGTATGTGGAAACATATCCATCACACCAGCTGTAACAAGCTCATATGGATACTCTTTTGTGAGTACCGCTAAATCACGAGCAAGCGTTGCTGGATGGCATGATACATAGAGAATCTTTTTCGGCGCAAGTTTACCAAGGTATGGCATCATTTCAATCGCACCTGACCTTGGTGGATCAATGAGGATCGCATCGTACGCAAGGTTCATCCAGGCTTTATCATGCTGATCTTGGGTTAAATCCGCACAATGGAATTCAACATTTTTAATATTGTTAAATTCGGCATTACGTCCTGCCCAGTCCGTTAAGCTCTTATCGCCTTCAACGCCAATGACATTGCCCGCCGTTGTTGCAAGCGCAAGTGTAAAGTTTCCAAGGCCACAGAAAAGATCCAATACTTGCTCATCACCCTGTAGATCAAGTAGATCAAGCGCTTGCCTTACCATCTTATTATTCATCGCAGGATTTACTTGCGTGAAATGATAAGGCTTAAAATAGAGCGTTAAATCATCGAGCAGTTTATAGTGTAATGCTTGATCCGACTCGCCGCGCTCACTCAATGCAACAGTAGTTGATTCATTACCCGGTTGGAGATAGATGATTAAATCATGCTCGATCTCAAATGCTTTTAAAATTTCGATATCTTCTTCTGTCGGTGTTTCTAAAACACGGAAACTTAATCCATGAGAACCATCCCCTACAGCAACTTCAATTTGTGGCAGCTTTGACGCGATCGTCAGTTTACCGATCATTTCAGAAAGCGGATCAATTAAACCATCAATCTTCTCTTCTAAAATCGGACAACGATGCATATTTACAATATATGGTGTTAAACGCTCTCTGAAACCGACTAATACGCGTTCTTTTGCCGGGACATTTTTCACCCCAAGACGTGCTTTAAAGCGGTAGTTACGAGAATCTCCACGAAGGTTTGGAAGATGTGCATACTCAGTCAATCCCGCTTGACGAGCAAGATTCGTTTTGAGCTGCTCAGACTTGAAGTCAATCTGACGATCCGCATCTAAATGTTGCAAGCGGCAGCCACCACAAATCCCGTAAACTTCACAAAAAGGTTCAACACGATCCGGGGAAGCCTTTAATACTTCTACCGCTTGTGCCTCATCATATTCTTTTTTAACATTCGTATAGTTCGCGACCACTTCCTCACAGGGAAGTGCGCCATCTATAAATACCACTTTCTCTTCAACCTTCGCAACACCTCGACCATCATGGGCCAAATCACGAATTTCTACTGTAATAGGCTCGGTCGGAACGCGATTGCGTCTTCCTCTTCCTCGTCTAGGTCCTCTGCTCACAACTACCTCATTTATTCTTAATTTTTGCAATATAGAAGTTTACCACATCTCAGTAAAAAACAGGACAAGTGTCGATAATCTTTCATCTTTTCTCCTGAAAATTTAGATAGATAACGTATATTTATCAATCCATTCTGGTCACAAGAGAGGATTGATAATAACTATTCTGGGATTCTCTTCGTATTCTTATTCATACACGATAATATATGCTCAATGATATAAATTTATAGGCAGAATCTTTTTATGAATAAAAAAATGGACGAAACTCTTTTCTTCCCTTGTACTAGTTGCGGGGCATGTTGCAAATACCTACATTTAGCAGATGAACTGAAAGACTTTGATAGAGGAGATGGTACCTGCATGCATCTTGATGAAGCTACTAATCGATGCGGTATTTATGAAACAAGACCAAACATTTGTAATATTCAAACCCAATATAAAATCCATTATCAAGAGACGCCTTGGGCTGAATTTGTCGCTGAGAATTTACAGGTTTGTGAAGCTTTACAGCAAGATCAAAAAGCGAAGGCAAGATTTAATGAGAGCAATGCAAAAATTGAAGAAAATTCTTCAAGAAAACTTTAGTCATTTAGTAATTAAAACCTCATAGGCACCAAAATTCAAAACGGATCATCTATTCCGCCCTTCTATTAATAGGTTTCGTAGCTGAGCTTATACATCGCCGGAGTCATGGCTGCGTCTTATAACTTTTGAGTGCCGGCAGTTGAGGTGCTCTTCCTATTCCGAACTAAGAAAACTCTAAGTTGTCGCGCATCGACTATTAAAGAAGTTGATTCATTACATCGACAACCTTGCAGGCTTGCTAAGTTCTCCTAT
>CANRON010000055.1 GCA_947632245.1 uncultured Ignatzschineria sp.
GTAATCGATACATTCCCTGCTGCATCAGCCGCAACTGCTGGCGCTTTGGCAGAGCAAAAATTTGCTTATCAAATTACGTGGGAGCAATATTTTAAAGATCCTCGCTTAAAGCAATTAATTGCTCTTGCGCTTGAGAATAACAAAGATCTTCAGCTTGCAACGCTTAACTTAGAAGCTGCGAGAATCGCTTATGGCATTACAATGTCAGAGCGCTTGCCTGGCTTTAATGCAAGTGGTGGTTGGTCTAGAAGTAAAACGGGCGGAGCTAACAATATTAATCCGGATACAGGATTACCGTCAGGATCTTCTTCAATTTCAGAGCGTTCATCTGCTAACTTTGGTGTGAGTAGTTTTGAGCTAGACTTCTTTGGTAAAGCGGCATCGATGAGTGATGCTGCCTTTGCAAAATATCTAGGAACAGAAGAAGGGCAGCGTGCTGCTCAGATTAGTCTAGTATCTGGGGTTGCAAGAGGTTATCTCACAGAAGTATTAGCGGAAGAGCAACTTCGTGTGGCAAAAGAGACTTTAAACTCGAACAGAGCATCTTTCAATCTAGTTAGTCAACAAGTTGAAGCCGGTATTGCGAATGACTTAGATTTAGCGCAAGCACGTGGGCAAGTATTCTCAGCGCAAGCACAAGTTGCGAATATTGAAGGACAATTGGGTAAAGCACGCAATGCGCTCTATACATTAGTAGGGGCTGTAGCGACAGATTTACCAAAAGGGCTACCATTAAGATCAACACACTTTACGGAAGAATTGCCAGTCGGGTTACCTTCGCAAGTTCTTTTGGTGCGTCCTGATGTTATTGAAGCCGAATACAATCTTTTAGCAGCAAATGCAGATATTGGCGCCGCGAGAGCTGCATTCTTCCCAAGTATTAGCTTAACATCCACGTTTGGGAATGCTTCAGGTGATTTGTCAGATCTTTTTAAATCTGGCCACAGCGGTTGGACATTTGCCCCTTCAATTACGATTCCAATTTTCAACTGGGGTCAGATTCAGAAAAATTTAGAACTTTCACATGTTCGTAAAAATGTAGAAGTTGTAAAGTATGAAAAAGCAATTCAAACAGCTTTCCAAGAAGTATCGGATGCGCTTGTATCGAAAAAACCGCTGAGTGATCAATTAAAAGCGCAACAAAATCTTGTGGCGACCACTTCAGAACAGCTCCGTTTAGCGAATCTTTTATATTCAAATGGTATTGCGAGCTATCTTGATGTGTTAGATGCACAAAGAACATTATTTAGCTCACGTCAGGCACTTTTAACGACACATTTTGATAAACATATTAATGATGTCATGCTTTATGCGGCATTAGGTGGCGGTGCGGTTGATGTTAATGGACCGGAAGGATTTAAGCGTACCGTGTTTATGGATTATGCTGCAAAAGATAATCCGGTTGCGCGAGAGACCGCAGCTATCAAGCAAGTGACGAATAATGATGCAGTAAATTCAGACGCATTATTCTCTGGAATCGATGTGGGTGAAGTAAAAATTTCTGAGAAATAATTAGAAATTTGTACCAAAATAAAGAAGTTAAAGTGACAAGGTGAAGGATGTACCTTGTCATTTTTGTTTTTATTTGCTAATATTTAAACCTCATTTTGTCGGGGCATGGCGCAGCCTGGTAGCGCACTTGCATGGGGTGCAAGGGGTCGCAGGTTCAAATCCTGCTGTCCCGACCAATAAATTAATTACTATTTGAAGAGTCATATGTCAAAAGAAGATCATATTGAAATGGAAGGAACTGTCACTGAGACACTTCCGTATACCCAGTTTAGAGTCGAGTTGGATAATGGTCACGTTATCACGGCTCACATCTCAGGAAAAATGCGTAAGAACTATATCCGCATTCTTATGGGAGATAGAGTAAAAGTTGAATTAACACCTTATGACTTATCAAAAGGTCGTATCGTATATCGTGGTAAATAAAATTTTCTAGGTGCTTGCAAGTATTCCGCAATCAATTGCCGAATCTTCAATACAATATGCAGCATCTATGTAATTTTAGACATCACAGTGTATATTTCATCTATCAAAGATGAAGTGCAGTCAGATGACTAGAAAGCGCCCGTCATTACGGGCGTTTTTGTGCTTATAGAAAGACAAAAGCGAAATGCTGTCAAAACCGATAAATCTGTAAATATTGAGAGAGAATATAGATGAGACCATCGAAAAGAGTTCCGAGTGAAATGCGTGAATTACAATTTATTCCTAACTTCACAATGCATGCAGCAGGATCTGTATTAGCAGTATTTGGTAATACAAAAGTGCTTTGTACTGCGACGATCGAAGAGCGTGTTCCGCCATTTTTACGCGGTGAGGGCAAAGGTTGGATTACCGCTGAGTACGGAATGCTTCCAGGGTCAACACATACGCGTTCTAGTCGAGAAGCTGCTCGTGGTAAGCAAAGTGGTCGTACACTTGAGATCCAACGCTTAATCGGCCGTTCTTTGCGTGCAGCGGTGAATCTTGAGCTATTAGGTGAGCGTACAATCACAATTGACTGTGATGTGCTTCAAGCAGATGGCGGTACAAGAACAGCATCCATCTCAGGTGGTTATGTCGCGCTTGTAATTGCGCTTCATAAATTGGTAGAGCAGGGGCTTCTCGCGCAGACGCCATTAACTAGCCAAATTGCAGCAATTTCTGTGGGTATCTATCAAGGTACGCCGGTACTTGATCTTGACTATATTGAAGATAGTAATGCCGATACAGATATGAATGTGATCATGACAAGCGAAGGTAAGATCATTGAAGTACAAGCAACTGCAGAGCAAGCAGCGTTCTCAAAAACAGAATTATTATCGATGTTGGATTTAGCAGAGATTGGAATTAAACAAATTTCAGAAGCACAAATCAAAGTTCTTTCAGAAGTGATCGCATAATAAACGCGAAGATACAAAAGAAAGTGAGATACAAAAGTGAGTACTCGACATCACTCAAAGTGATGGGTTGAAATGTGTAAAAGAGCCTTTATTCGTGAAGAATAAGGGCTTTTTTAGTTCTCTTCGGGCTAAGCTCGCAGATGGCAAAGTGATAAAAAGAAAACCAGGCAATTGCCTGGCTCCGTCATGTTTTTTTATATCATCGTTTTATGAATAGCGGTCTATATGTAATTCTATATGTAATCAATAACGCGCGTTTATTGTAAGCACTTTTCCAGGAATGTAGTTGTCGCCGCGATCATTTGGGGCGCTGTGAGTCCATATTCTGCAAGAATTTCTTCGCGCTCGCCATGTTCAGGGTAGTAATCTTTGATGCCAAAATGTTTAATTGGCATAAATATCCCTTCGTCAGCAAGAAGCTCATTGATAGCAGAGCCGGCGCCGCCCATAATCGCGCCATCTTCTAATGTGATAATTGCTTTGTGAGTCTTCGCAAGCGCAACTAATGCCTCGCGATCAAGCGGTTTTACAAAGCGAAGATCAAGGAGCGTTGCACCAAAGTGTTCAGCGACAGCTTGTGATGTTTTGATGAGCGGACCGACATTAATGACGAGCAGATCCTTTCCTTCTGATATGACTTTTGCTTTTCCGAATGGAATCTCATCCGCAACATTATTTGCAATCGTAATACCCGTGCCTTTACCGCGCGGATAACGAACGGCTGCAGGACCATTGTAGTGGTAAGCGGTTGAGAGCATCTTGTAGCACTCATCTTCATCAGATGGTGTCATAATGACCATGTTCGGAATAGTACGCAGGTAGGCAATATCAAATGTACCGGCGTGCGTTGCGCCATCAGGACCTACAATACCGGCTCTATCAATAGCAAAGGTAACATCTAAGTTTTGAATGGCAACATCATGTACGAGTTGATCGTAAGCACGCTGCAGAAATGTGGAATAGATTGCGACAACGGGTTTCATTCCACCTGTTGCCATGCCGCCGCCTAATGTTACAGCATGTTGTTCGGCAATCGCGGTATCAAAGAAACGGTGTGGAAAGCGTTTACTAAACTCTACAAGCCCCGACCCTTCGCACATTGCCGGCGTAATGGCCATCAGTTCCGGCGAAGTTTCTGCCATGTCACATAACCATTGTGAGAAAACTTGCGTATAAGTCAGGCTCTTAGTGGGTGTTGTTGTCTGCTTTACTTCACCCGTTTGGGCTTGCGTAGGTACAGATGACTTTATAGTTGGTTTTGCGGCAGAAACAGCATGGAACTTCACGGGTTCAGCTTCGGCTTTTGCATAGCCTTTGCCTTTTTTAGTGGTGATATGCAGGAATTTAGGACCTGATTTTTGTTTTAAGTTTTTCAGTGTTTTAATCAGTGTTGGTAAATCGTGGCCATCAATCGGGCCAAAATATTGAAAGCCAAATTCCTCGAAAATTACGCTCTGCTGAGCGACTGCGCTTTTGACTCTTGTTTCTGCGCGTTTTGCTAAATCAAGAGCGTGCGGGAAAGGTAGGTTTTCTAATAACTTAGCGCCACTTTCACGAATCGATTGCAGAGAGGGATTCGAGAGCGTTCTTGTGAGCATCGTGCTTAAAGCACCGACATTGGGAGAGATCGACATATTATTATCGTTCAAAATGACGAGTAAATTCGCTTTTAAATCGCCGGCATGGTTAAGCGCCTCAAATGCTTGTCCGGCGGTCAAAGCACCGTCGCCGATCACGGCGATGAGCTGCTGATCGTTATCATGACGTTGTTTTGCAGCGATTGCCATACCGAGTGCTGCACTAATGGATGTAGATGAATGACCTACTCCAAAAGCATCATAATCACTTTCACAGATAGCTGGGAAAGGCCCTAATCCACCGCGGCGGCGAATTGTGTGAATTTGATCTTTACGCCCTGTTAAAATTTTGTGAGGATAAGCTTGGTGACCGACATCCCAGATGATTTTGTCATGCGGTGTATTAAAGACATGATGGAGCGCAACCGTTAATTCAACAACACCCAGCCCAGAAGCAAAGTGACCGCCTGAATCAAGCACGCTATCGATCAAAAATTGACGCAGCTCCGCTGATATAACTTCAAGTTCATTCGTAGAGAGTGATTTGAGGTCAAGGGGAGATAAAATCTGATCGAGATGAGGGGTTGGGTTCATACTTTAACCTTAATGATTACGCTTTTGAATATAGTGTGCAAGATCGATCAACGGCATTGCTCGCTCGCCAAGAGGTGTGAGAAGCTCAATCGCTTCTTCTGTGAGCGCATTGAGTTTTTCAATAGATGCTTCAAGACCTAAAAGAGAAATGTAGGTAGACTTATCTTGAAGTGCATCGCTCCCTGGCATTTTACCAAGCTCTTCTTGTGTTCCTGTGACATCAAGGATGTCATCTTTGATTTGGAACGCAAGACCGATGTTATCTGCATAAACCGATAGTCTATCATAAGTGTCTGCATCCGTATCACCGGCAATTGCTCCTGCTAAAATCGCCGCTTTAATCAGTGCGCCTGTTTTTTTGCGATGAATCGTTTCAAGCTCATGCAGAGAGATTGTTTTATTCTCGGAATCGAGATCGATATATTGCCCACCGACCATGCCAAATGTACCGGCAGCGACACTATAGAGTTGAATGATTTCAAGGCGTTTTTCTGCACTTAAATCTTCAATGTGACTTAAAAGATCAAAGCTATAAGTGAGGAGTGCATCGCCTGCTAAAATTGCCGTTGCTTCATCATAAGCTTTATGACAGGTTAATTTTCCGCGGCGATATTCATCATCATCCATTGCCGGCAAATCATCATGGATTAATGAATAAGCATGAATGCACTCAATGGCAGAAGCGATCGGAATGAGTGTTTCTCTGTTTGCAAGACAGAGTTCACCGCTCGCAAGCGTCAGTAGTGCACGAAGACGTTTGCCGCCATTGAGTGTGCTGTAAAGAATCGCTTCTTTCAGCCGCTCTGGTGCTCTAATCTTTTCAAGCTCGACTTGAAATGCCGCTTCAAAAGTATGAATTTGTTCATTAAACCAAATTGTAGGCATGAAAGTGATCCCCTTTACTCTTTAATGAGAAGTTCAGCGATGCGCTTTTCAGACGCTTCAAGGCTCTTTTGACAGGCTTTTGTGAGGTTAATCCCCTCTTCAAATTTCTTGAGAGAGTCTTCAAGCGTGAGTTCATCACTTTCAAGTGCCTCTACAATTTCAGTGAGCTTTTGAAGTTGAGACTCAATACTTTGATTTTCTGTTATTTTATCGGACACAAATATTTCCCTAAAATAATTAATAATTCGGTCTCATATTCTAGATTGAGTGGGCGCTATATGCAATAATATTAGGCTTAAGACTGATATAGTCATGGATGATCGATTTCTTGATGTTCCAATTTTGAACTTTGCCGTAACTAAGGGGTGCCTGTGAGCATGATGAAGCGAATCATAACGCTAATTTTACTACTAAGTGTGAGTGTTACTGTCGCTTTCTCTCAAGTGCATCCGATTGGTTCTATTTTACAAAATGGGCTGGGCGGAAATGAGAAGACGGAAGCTGCGGCAGAGGCTGTCCTTCCCAACCCAATGACGTTAAATACTGCTTGGTGGAGTTTTTTTGAAGTTAAGAACGTGGGCGATCTGCGTCAAAATGTCATTGATTTTCTTGATCGTATTGAAAGAGAATCTGTGATTTTGCCAGAAAAACTGCAAAAGCGAGAATTGCCGAAAATTTCTCATATCAGCGCGAACTTTTTTGCATATGTTGCACTGAAAGAGAAGCGCGTGAGCAAAAAGCCGCCGCGATTTGAATTGAAAGATGTTTATAGTATTGGCGAATTGCTGACGATCATTCATCGTGAGCGCGAATTAAGTACAGAAATTACGAGTGTGCACGAGGATATTCGTGATCAAGATGCGCAGTCACGTAGTGTATCTCGTGATCTTAATAACCAATTTGTAAATTATTTAGAAACAGAAGAGGGTAGTCCTGAGCGCTTCATGGCCGCTGTAAAAGTGATTACGCTTCAAACTGAACATGCGCTTTTAAGTGAGCGTCTAAGGCTGCTACGCGAAACATTGGTGATTTTAGAGGCTGAATCGCGCGAGCTACAAGATGTGAAAGCGGTTGCGATTACGCGATTAACATTTACGGAAGATGAGATTGTTTTATTAGACGAGCGGATTAGCGATACGATCGTACGTCTTCAAGAAACCAATACGAAGCTGCTTCGAGAACAATCGCAGTTGCTCTTATTGCCGGATGAGACGGTGGAAGATCAGGCAGTTGCGCGTCTTCGCAATCAACGTGTTGCGAAAGAGAAGATTAATGTCGCAATCTTAGAAGTTCGTTTGGATATGTATGAAAATGAGCGTGACACGTTAGAAGTACTTTCCAAAAAAGAGAGCGTGGATGTTGAGCGTATTCAGAAGAACTTTGCGGAGCGCCAGCGCGTTTTACAAGAGATTTCGGTAAAAGCGAAAGATTGGTTTAACCAAAATGAGGTTGAGCGTAGCAATACAAATGCCTTATTAGCAGATATTGAAACACGCGGTGGCGTCAATGAAAATAGCTTCCTTGCCGGCATTGCCAATGACAGATTAGCACTGATTCAGGAAACATCAGTATTGCTGCAAAAGCTCCAGACAGAAATTGCCGATAGTCTATTTATGGGGCGTATTTTAGAAAATCAGCTCCTGAAATATCAAGGTGTATTGATGAATACGATCAATCGCACCAAAAGCACGCTCAGTTATGCTTGGCGCAATGTAAAGCAGTTATTGAGAACGCCATTATTTACAGTGGGTGATACACCGGTTACGGCAGTGAGCTTCTTTCAATTCTTATTGATTGTTCTAGTCTGTTGGTGGATTGCATTCTGGCTCAACCGAGTTTTAAATCGTATGGGGAATAAGCGCGGCGATGATAAGTTGCCGGCATACTATTTAGCAGGGCGATTAACTTATTATGCGATTATTCTCTTTGGTTTCTTATATGGTTTAACGGCTGTTGGGATTGACTTTACGAACTTCGCATTAGTTGCCGGGGCACTTGCAATTGGACTGGGATTTGGATTGCAATCGATCGTCAATAACTTCGTATCAGGACTGATACTGTTATTTGAGCGCTCCATTAAAGTGGGTGACTTTATTGAGCTTCAAGATCAAAAAAGCGGCAAGCCACTTTGGGGGGAAGTAAAAGAGATTAACGTGCGCGCGACGATCATAACGGATAACGACAACGTGGATATCGTGATTCCGAACTCAGAATTCATCAATACGAAGATGCTCAACTGGACGCTGAAAGAGCCGCAGCGCCGTATGCGTTACGCTTTCCGTGTTGCCTATGGGATGGATAAAGAGCTCGTGCGAGAATCAGTACTTGCCGCGGCTGAAGCGTTGCCACATACCTTAAAAGGTATTCCGGGGCGTAATCCTGCTGTGTGGTTGGTGGATTTTAAAGATTACTATTACGAATTTGAGTTGGTTGTTTGGCTCACTTCAAGGGCGGTAAAAAGACCCAATGGTATCAGGGCGGCTTATATGTGGGCGATTGATACCGCATTAAAAGAGAATAATATTGAAATTCCGGTGCCACAGCGTGAGCATCGGTTTAGAGAAGGGCACGTATTGCCGATTGAACAAATTCGAGATGAGATATTAGACGATGAGATCGAAATGGAAGCATTTGAAGAAGGGCGGCATTCTGATAAGCGCAGAGATCATTAAATCGGGTATAATATTGCAATTGTTCTCAATCATCAGCGGTAATCGGCAGTATATGGGCATAAAACTAAGTTTTAATGAGGTGTTGAAACTGCCGGTGAGTAATATACGGTATTATTTGTATGCGTGATATCGGTTGTGGTGCTAGAGATGTAAAACAGATGAGAAGATACGGCGCTTTTTAATGAGAAGGCCGGATTGAACTGAATTGGTCATAAAAACGAGATAAAGAAATTGATATGAAAAAAATGACTTTCCAAGAGATGATTTTCACCTTGCAAACTTATTGGGCGGAGCAGGGATGTGCGCTTCTTCAGCCCTATGATATTGAAGTGGGTGCGGGAACATTCCATACGGCAACGTTCCTTCGTGCGCTTGGCCCAGAGCCATGGGCGGCGGCATATGTTCAGCCATCAAGAAGGCCTACAGATGGTCGTTATGGCGAAAATCCCAATAGGCTTCAGCATTATTATCAATTCCAAGTTGCAATCAAGCCTTCGCCTGAAAACATGCAAGAACTCTATTTAGGCTCGTTAGAGGCATTAGGAATAGATACTAAAAAACATGATATTCGTTTTGTAGAAGATGACTGGGAATCCCCGACACTCGGCGCTTGGGGTTTAGGTTGGGAGGTTTGGCTTAACGGTATGGAAGTCACGCAGTTTACTTACTTCCAACAAGCAGGTGGGCTTGAGTGTAAACCTGTTTTAGGGGAAATCACTTACGGTCTTGAGCGTTTTGCAATGTATGTTCAGGATGTTGAAAGTGTCTATGATCTCGTATGGTCAGATGGGCCTTTCGGTACGATTACTTATGGGGATGTGTTTCATCAAAATGAAGTAGAGCAATCGCACTATAACTTCTCTCACGCGGATGTTGAATTTTTGCTGAATTCATTTAATTTCTATGAAAAAGAAGTTACGCGTCTTTTAGATGAGAATCTTGCGCTTCCTGCCTATGAGATGGTATTAAAAGCATCGCATGCGTTTAACTTACTCGATGCGCGTAAAGCGATCTCGGTCACAGAGCGTCAGGGGTATATTCTTCGCGTTCGTAAAATGGCGGGAATGGTTGCAAAAAGCTACTATGAATCAAGAGAGAGATTGGGTTTCCCAATGTTAAAAAAATAATCAAGATGAGAACAGATGATAAGAGGATTTATCATCTGTTTTTACATCAGCACTCGGTAAATTTTTACATATATTTATTTCAAAGATAAAACTAGATAAGAAGAGTAATGGTAAAGACTATGGATATGCAGAAGTATTTAGATTGTGCGTTAGAAGCATCAGAGATCGCAAGAAAACTCATCGCCACGGCTTATGATGAGAATGCTTTTAAAATTGAGATTAAGGCAGATGCAACGCCGGTAACAGAAGTGGATATTGCCGTTGAGAAAGCAATTTACGAGCATATTTCCCAAGCATTCCCAGACCATGGTTTTTTTGGTGAGGAGAGTGGCCAGAAAAATATGACCTCAGACTTTATCTGGTTGATTGACCCGATTGATGGCACGAAAGCATTTGTCCGCCGTCGCCCACTTTTCTCGTGCCAGATTGCATTGATGTATAAAGGTGAGATTATTTTGGGTGTATCAACAGCGCCTTGTTTCAATGGCGGAGAGCGAATTTATGCGATGAAGGGCAAAGGCGCGTTCTTAGATGGTAAGCAGATTTCAGTCAGCGATATCAGTGAGCTTTCACAAGCGGTGTTTTCATCAGGTAACTTAAAACGGTTGACACAAAATGCTGAAAAATGGGCGAACTATGGCCAATTAGTCGGGCAAGTAAATTCAACACGTGGTTTTGGAGACTTTTTGCAATACCATTTCCTCGCAACGGGCAAGGTGGATATTATTGTTGAATCGGATGTGAATATTTTAGATATTGCCGCGCTTTCGATCATTGTGAATGAAGCGGGCGGTAAGATGACAGCCCTTGATGGCGGGCCGATCGGTTTGGATGTTTCAACAATTTTAGCAACAACGCCTAAATTACATAAGACTGTATTAGATATTCTACAATTCTAATGCGAATGGTAGCTCACTAAGCGAGTTTTGTGATTGCGTATTATTCCGGATAGTTGGCTTTACGGAGTCATTGGATATACGGGGATGTACGGCACTACAATTATAAGAAAACCGTCAATAGATCGAGAGATTTGTTGGCGGTCATTTATGTATAGAGGATTATACACATGATAAAGTGGAAGCAAATATTCGGGATTGTTGTTTTTGCATGCTTTATAGCCGCATGTGCAAATGGTCCTGGAAAGTCTTCTCCCTCCTATATGTCAGGTGGCCCGTTAACGGAGCGACTTCACAAATATGGGCTTCAAGCCGGAGATGAAGTTGTGATTCGCATTTTTAAAGAAGAGGCGATGCTCGAAGTCTGGATGAAGCCAGAAGGAAAGCGTGATTATATTCATTTCTCAAATTACCCAATTTGTAATTTTTCGGGAGAGCTCGGGCCAAAAATGTATGAAGGCGATTATCAATCACCGGAAGGATTTTACCGTGTCGATAAACGAGCATTGAATCCACATAGTCGTTTTTATAAGTCTTTTAATTTAGGCTATCCTAATGCTTTTGATCGATCGCATAGACGTACAGGGAGTTATTTAATGGTGCATGGTAAGTGCGATTCAGTCGGATGCTATGCAATGACAGATTCACAGATCGAGGAGATTTATGGCTTGGTCGAAATGGCACTCAAAAACGGGCAGCCGTATGTAGAAGTACAAGCCTATCCCTTTAAAATGGAATCATCACGATTAGAGCGAGAAAGACATTCGAAGCATTACGCTTTCTGGCAAAATCTTCAAGAAGGTTATCGTGCTTTTGAAGCGCAGCCAAAGCCCCTGAGCTATAGTGTACATAATAGGCAATATCAATTTGCGCGCTAGGCTTGTCAATTCAGATGATATCTAGTATCTTATTCACCTCAACTGAAATTTAGGAAAAGTGGCCGAGTGGTTGAAGGCGCTCGCCTGGAAAGCGGGTATACGTTAGTAGCGTATCGAGGGTTCGAATCC
>CANRON010000056.1 GCA_947632245.1 uncultured Ignatzschineria sp.
AGATTGCAGCCGATAATAATAGCTTACTCATCGTTCCCTATGAGATCTCATTGCAAGACTTTAAACTTGCCTTATCCACTTTGGAAAACCGCTACAATATGCGGTTAGATCAGCTCTTTAGAGTGGATCAAATTACGCAGAACTATAAAGATGAAATCACGCGAATTATTGAGTCTCCGGTGCTTTTTATAAAAACAGGACCCTCTACGCACTTTGGTTATCACCGCTTTGTACAACCATTAGGGGATTACCATTTTAATGAGACCTTTATTCGTATTCATCATAATGATATTAAAAGTGTTATTAAAGCAGTACGCGCCGCCAATCATCAAGAAAATGGGGAGAAAACAACCCATGATTTATGGATCAGTCCGATCTATGTCTACTCAATCCAACCCAATGAAGCCTCGGGCTTAAGCTATTTCAAAGAGATTCAGCCCGGCGTTACACTGGAAATATTCTCACCCGCATCACAAGGTCATACCGCGGAGAAGGTATTATTTGGAAAGATGCTACAACAATTTAATGTCACGGATTTGCCCAAAATTGCAGCCGAAGCCATTGCGAATATCGGTAAATATACAGTTATGGGCATAGATGCGCCTCAGTCTGCTAAGGAGACTCAAGATACACACGAACGTGCCCGATCAAAAGTTACGATCGATCATCCAGCGGTTGATACCACACAACCCGAAGTCAATCCCGCTGATAATGATGCCATCCTCAATCCATATATGTTTCAAGAGGGGGAAGTTGATCAGTATGGGCGACTTCTTCACAGCGAATCAAGCCTCGTAAATTAGGATAGAAATCAGGATCACTATTTATAACGATCATTAGCGAAGTTTTCTCGTGATCCTGAAGAAAAATCGACATTAGGTAAATGACTTTAGATTAAACATTTGGTTAACACTCACTTCGGGCTGGGATTCCCCATAAGGGACTTCACCGATCATGGGGATATCAGTAAAGGATTGAATGCCCGTAATATAGTGTTGTAAATGCGGGGCGTCCGAGAGATGATTAGCAATCCAGCCCGTTACTTCAAGCCCCGCATTAGTAATCGCTTCAAATGTTAAACGCGCATGATTAATCACGCCGAGCTTTAGTCCTACCACTACAATAACGGGTAGTCTATTTTCCACCACCCAATCACTGTAACTTTTCGTTAAACTCAATGGCGTATACCATCCCCCCGCGCCTTCCACTAACGTTAAACGTTTTTTGGCCATAAGATGATGAAGACCGTGCGTCATCACATCAAGATCGATGGGCTGATTTAACTGATCTGCCAAGATATGCGGCGCTTCTTCTGCCTCAAAAAAATAGGGATTCACTTCTTCATATCTTAATGCGTCAAATGAATGCACCAAATGTTGATACGCATCCGGATTTTTATGACCCATAGGCGTCTCTGCACTGCCTGATGCGACTGGTTTATAGCCATTTGCATATATTCCAGCATTATTCAAGGCCTGCAATAATCGTGTTGAAACATATGTCTTACCAATTTCCGTATCCGTACCGGTAATAAACCATGCTTGATGCAGCAGCTCTTTTTTCACTCGCATCTCTCTCATCTGTTCATCTATTTTATCTTTCATATCTTTCTTCATATCTCTATTACACCTTTCCCGGTAATTTTATTTCAGCAACCCGATAGGTCAATTGATATCTCCCTAGTGCTTTAAAGTAATCATTGATTTTTTGATAATCATTCTTCCCGAGCAGACCTTTACGCCGATTAGGAAGACTTGTTGCGCCAATGGCTCGAATACTTTTGAAAAGTGATTTTAAATCAGGAAACTGTATTACCTCAGAATAAAATGAAACTTCTCCGCCTAGCTTGGTGATGATCTTCGTTATTTCTACCTCTGTGAGAAAGGAGAGAATATGTTGTTCATCATCTACCGCCTTAAAAGCCACCGCTAACTCTTGTAGCGTTCCTTCCGCAAGCGTTGTTAGAAATATCGAAAAATGATCCTCTCGCCCCTGAGTAATGCTCTGTAATGCAGATAATGCAAGCTGAAGATCATGGCACCATTGAACGGCTAAACTACTCATAACAAGGTCAAATGGACCTAAAGCAGTAATGGGGCAATCATTTTTATGCGTTTGATTCGCCAGTGTTTCAATATCTTTGGCAATATAAGCGTGGTAGTGATTATAAGAACGCGCAACCGCGAGCATTTCTGGGGAGATATCAAGCGCGATGAATTGTAAAGCATCCAATACTCGCGGTGAATATTGCGCATCATGTTCCAATGCCGTATATCGCGTATGATGAATCTGCGCCCTTAACCGCCGACCTAAATAACCCGTTCCACAACCAGCATCTAATATCGAATATGAATGTGGATTAAGAATCGGCATATCAGTACAGCTCTGAGTATCATCGGATGATGGATCTAACCTCAGCAAATCTGAATGAAGCGCTGATGATGCCATGATCATATTCACTAATCGATCCGCAATACGTCTCTGAACAATCGCAATATCGTCATAATGGTTCGCATTTTTACTAAATTGCGCTTCAATGATCTTTTTTTCAATGATCTGTGGTATCTCATAATGCACCCTACCTGAAAGGTTTTCCGCGCTTTCCTCGATCTTCTCTCTCATGCATCAATATCCTATTTTATTCGTCTACCACAGAAACGTTATCTGTTCTATTTATAGCAAGATCAGTAATCCCGGCTTCTAGCGCATCTAAAAAATGATCTATCATCTCTTTCGTATGATCTGCCGTTAACGTAATACGTAAACGCGCCGTATTAGGTGGAATCGTGGGCGGGCGAATCGCTGATACCCAAATACCCGCATCTTTTAAATATGCCGATAAGCGAAGGGCATCCGTATCTTTCCCGATAATTAATGGTTGAATCGCACTTTCTGATTCGAGTAAGTAAGGAAGCGCTGGCTCTAAATTCGACGGATCATCTAACATACTTTCTATTGCGATCATTCGCTTTTGAAAATTGGATTTAAAATAGAGGATATTACGTTGTAACTGAATACGTTTTAACATTCCTGTCTCGCCGCGGACAATATCGACAGCAGCCAGTAATATCGCCGCCTGCATAGGCGCAATTGCGGTACTATAAATAAGTGGTCTTGAAAATTGCACAAAATAATCCGCTAAAGCTTGTGACATTAAGACGGCAGCGCCACTACAACCAAAAGCTTTGCCAAATGTCACCACTAAAATATCCGGGTGAATACCAAAATGATTACAAGTCCCCTTGCCCGCTTCCCCTAATATACCAATGCCATGGGCATCATCAACCATTAACAATGCTTGATGCTGATGAGCAAGTGCTGCTATCTCCTCTAAAGGCGCGCTATCTCCATCCATACTGAAAATCCCCTCCGTAATCACAAGATTAAGATGAGGAGATGCCATATTAGGTTCACCGTTAGATCTGCTAAGCCCTGCTTTCGAGTCTGTTATTTCCAATTGTTCGATCTCAGTTTCGAACACAGCTACTTTTTGTAGGTAACTCTCTAATGAACGCAGATCATTATGCTTATAACGATATAACCGCCCCTCAGAAAACATTGCCGCTTCCAGTAGAGAGGCATGAGATAAACGATCAGCAATCAGATGATCCCCACGCTCAATCATCAGTTTAATCACTGCTTGATTTGCAGTAAATCCAGATGGATAAACAATAGCGGCATCATACCCAAGCCAATCGGCAAGGGTTGCTTCTAATTGTTGAAGCGGTTCACTATATCCCGTGACATGCGAAGATCCGCCGCTACCCACCCCATATTTCTGAGCACCCATCTGCGCCGCTTTAATCATTTGAGGGTGATGTGCTAGCCCTAAATAATCATTCGATGAAAAATTCAGGTAAGCCTCTCCTTCAACAATAATATCAATCGTCGACCCTTGCTGCTGACACTCTACGCGATGGCGATAACGATCTTTCTCTCTCTGTTTTTCAATTGCGGATTGAATTCTTGGTTGCCACATATTTTTTTCTGCGCTTGTTTTCATTATTTTCATCACAATTTATTAAAATCATCTTTGAAGACAACAGATAGCCATCAAGTATTTATAGATATTATCAATGCCCCTTCAGGATACAGATGCCGCCTTCTATCGGGAATTATAGTAACATAGACCTTTTTAGTTTACGTTGAAATGCGCCCCTAAACTTTAGGTTGATACTCATTAAAGTTAAAAGTGAATAAAAAGATGAATGTAAAAACAAGACCCGATAATCCAGAGAATAAATTACCCTCGACCCCACAAAATTCTCCGCAACACGCGCAAAATCTTATAGATCTTCCGATAGATCTCACATTTGATACTCATCATATTTGGCACCCTTATACCTCTATGAGCGAACCGCTTCCCTGCTATCCGGTCGTATCTGCCGATGGCGTCAAACTCAAGCTTGAAGATGGTCGTGAACTCATTGATGGTATGTCTTCTTGGTGGGCTGTGTTACATGGTTATAATCACCCTGTGATGAATGAGGCCATCAAATCACAACTCGATAAAGTATCCCATGTGATGTTTGGCGGTATTACCCATCAGCCTGCGATTGATCTGGTCAAGAAACTCGTTGCGTTAACCCCACAGTCTTTAGAATGCGTATTTTTAGCAGACTCCGGCTCTGTGGCGGTAGAAGTGGCACTTAAAATGGCATTTCAATACTGGCATGCGAAGGGAGAAAAGCGCCACCGCGTATTATCACTCTCTCATGCATATCACGGGGATACTTTTGGCGCGATGGCGGTCTGTGATCCGGCAAACTCCATGCATTCCATCTATGGTGATTATCTACCGAATCATCTGTTTGCAGATACCTTCACAGTAGGCTTTGATGAAAAATGGCATGATAGCGCTGCAGATTCATTACGCGCGCAATTTAAAGCGCACCAACATGAGCTCTTTGCCGTTATTGCCGAACCCATTGTCCAAGGTGCCGGCGGTATGCGTTTTTATCACCCCAATTATCTTAAAGTACTACGGGAGTTGTGTGATGAATCAGGTGTCTTGCTTATCTTAGATGAAATTGCGACAGGCTTTGGCCGCACCGGTAAATTTTTAGCATCTGAGCATGCCGGCATTGAGCCGGATATCTTATGTTTAGGCAAAGCGCTCACGGGCGGATACCTCACACTATCTGCTGTTCTAACAACGCGCCTAATCGCAGAAACCATTAGTAATGGAGATGCAAAATGTTTTATGCATGGTCCTACATTTATGGGTAATCCGCTTGCTTGCGCTGCTGCGAATGCGAGTTTATCACTATTAGAGGGGGGCTTATGGCAAGAAAATGTCACAAGAATTGAAAATCAACTTAAAATGGAGCTACTTGAACCATTACATGGAAATCAACATATCGAAGATGTTCGGGTTTTGGGTGCAATCGGTGTTGTGGAGTTAAAGCGACCAGTTAATCAGGCTAAAATTCAAAAATACTTTGTCGATAGTGGCGTCTGGATTCGCCCTTTTAATAAGCTGGTTTATATCATGCCACCCTTTGTAACCTCTCAAGATGAGCTCAACGTACTCACTTCATCATTAGTATCCTTACTCCAGCGAGATGACTTTGAGGAGTTTGTCCTATAATGACCGTAAATAATCAATCAATTGGCGCAATTGAAGCTATTAAACCGATCGATACATGTACACTGATAATAAATGAGCATGCTGAAGATACGCTATCAGATACGCCCTTATCACTCACTTACTATCATAGCCCCTACCATAGCCCCAAAGGCAAGCTGCAATCAGCGCAAGCGCCGGCACTGCTCTTTTTACATGGTATTTTAGGGGATGGTCGTACTTGGGCGCCGATCTTAAAGGAATTTCCAGAATTTGAAGCCTACGCATTGACCCAATCAGGATTTGGAGAGATGAATGAAGGGCAAGAAGATATTTCTGTTGATACGCTATTTGATACCGACAGGCATGCCGATGAACTCATTGCCTTTTGTACGGCACTCAATACTCAAGAAAATAGGCCCCATCGCCCTTTTATTATCGTTGCTTGGTCTTATGCTTGCCATGTGGCACTTTTAGCTGCACAAAAAATGATGCAGACTTCACCAAAATTATTTAAATCGATCATCTGTTATGAGCTCATTGTGCCGAGCTATGGGATGAATGAAAATGATCAAACTCGCTTTACCCGTGATATTACAAAAATGATGAGCCCTATCATTAAAGCTTATCGCCGGAATGAGCCCTTGATTGCCGTCGATGCTTTTATTGCAGCCTGTAAAAATAGCCCTAATCAAAATGATTATTCGCTCTCACAGCAAAGTGCGCGCATTCAAAGCATCAAACACGATAATATCCATACGCTGGCCAAGCTACTGCATCAAAAAGAGCCGCGTAATATATCCGCTGATGATCTTGCTGAAATTCACCGCACGACGCCGATTACTATCTTATGCGGAGAAAACTCTCGCGGCATCTTTCAACTCGCCTCCAAAGCAGGGGCAAATGCGATAGATCAAGCATCATGGATTGTCGAAAATGCAGATCATCTTTTACCAGAAGAGAATCCGCTACGCTTTAGCCAAGAGATTAAAACGATATTAGGTTTACAATAACCTCGTTTCAGCCTTATATTGTCCCTATATTTAAAACCCTCTTTTTGATAAAAACCTCACGCTCGATAATCCGTAATGATGAAGATGATTGGGCATATTAAAGGATAAATGATGACACAAATTGTTGCAGATAAAATCTATCTTAACGGCACTATTTTCACATCAGACGCAGATAATAATATTTGCGAAGCAATTGCATTTGCGGCGGGTAAAGTACTTCACACCGGCACGAACTTAGAAGTTAAAGCATTAAAGGGCGACAAAACTGACGTAATTGATCTTGCCGGGAAAATGTTAATGCCTGGTATTGTAGATTCGCATCTACATCCATTTTGGGGCGGCTTACAACTCTCTGGCTGTAATTTAGATTACGCAAGTCTTAGCGTTGCCGATACGCTCCAATTTGTACAAGACTATCTCGATAAAGATGATAAATTTGGCGATACAGATTGGTTACAAGTACGCGCATTCTTACGCCAAGCAGTTCTACCCCTTGGCACTGATATCACGCGCCGTGATTTAGATACCTTGGATACAAAGCGCCCCGTAATTTTATTTGCCAATGATTGCCATACACTTGTTGCCAATAGCCGTGCGCTGGAACTCTTTGGGATTGATGAAAATACACCCACCCCGAAAGATGGTACCATTCGCCGCTTTCCAGATGGCACATTAAACGGCATCATGGAAGATGCACCGGCGATGCGCGCCTTTGATAGTATTCCGGCCGTCGATGATGCAAGCGCTATTGTTGTTGCGGAAAATGTACAAAGCCTGTTAAATAGCCAAGGCGTCACGACCGTCATGGACGCCAGAGCCCTTGCCCTACAATTTGATGCTTTCACCACACTTAAAAGCAAAGATAAGCTTACGATTCGCTTATTAGGCGCGCGTGAAATTACCCCCGATAACTCACCAACAGTTGCAGATGTGCCGGCAGCTGTCGATAAGATGATGGAATTTGCCGCAAAATATACAGACGCAACATGGTCTGCAACGCAACCAGGGATCTTTATTCATCATGCAAAATTCTTTGTTGATGGGGTGATGCAATCGCCGATTAACACCGCCGCTCTCTTAGAGCCTTACCGTCATAATATCGGCTCAAAAGAGCATCCTGAGTATGTGTCCTCTACGAACTATGGTGATCTCTATTATCCCAATGAACTCTTAACCGCGCTGATTACAACCGTGAGTGAACACGGTTTTCATCCACATATGCATACGGTTGCAGATGGTGCGATCGAAGTCACCCTCAATGCCATTGAACATATGCGCAGCCAATTACCAGGGAAAGATATTCGCCCAAGCCTTGCGCATAATGAATTAACCTCACCACATCAATTTAAGCGCTTTAAAGATTTATCCGTGATTCCCTGCCTCTCATTCCAATGGGCAGGCTATACCGATGAATTTGCCGAGGATATGCGAAATATCTTGGGTGATGAACGCTTTGAAAACTTAGAGCCTGCTGGAAAGTTTTATGATGCTGGCGTTCGCGTTGCCTTTGGGAGCGATTGGCCCATAGATCCACTTGATGAATGGTTTGACTTTAAAGTCGCCGTGACGCGTAAAGGGGAAGCGCCGAATAACCCGCGTTTAAATACAGACCGTAATGTCACGCTGACAGAAGTTTTGCGCTCCGCCACCATTGACGCCGCTTATATGATCGATGCGGATAAATATGTCGGTTCCCTTGAAGCGGGGAAATTTGCCGACTACATTATCTTAGATCGAGATGTTTTCAAAAATGATCCTGCGGATATTGAAAATGTGAAAATCCTCAAAACCTTTGTCGGGGGGAAAGAAGTTTATTCTGCATAGACTCGCTCGTAGTAAACGATCCAGAGTAGACTAATGGATACAACAAGATCCCGCCTTCATGTGGGATCTTGTTTTACAATGATACCTAAATGCCAAATATTTCGCGTTCAGTCATGAAAATTAAGACTAGAATTTAATCAATCGTCTTCGAGGTTCTTCTTAAGCTTCTCACTTGGCAATCAAGATACCCAATGAAAGTAATGATCCAAGCAATCAATGCGATACTGACAAAAACCTTAGATAAGGGCAATAAGAATGAAACTTCGATGACATTATGAAGATGGTAAGTACAGGCTGAATACATTCCTAAAGGGAATACCGCCCCCCAATATAAGGGCATGTATGCAAATGCATTTTTAACTATAAAATAATACCAAAACCCTAGAATAAATAAGATGGGTATCCACCAGCTCGCAATTGCCCAAAAAAATATCGTAAAACCTTGAATAAATGATCCGAGTTCACCTAATAGAGCAATAGCCGTAGTATGCTCATATAGACTTGCACCCGCCAATGTTGAAATTGCCATAGCGCCTGTATTGATCCAATATGGCGGAGAGATATCCATTGGTTCCAAACGCATAAACAAAAAACGATAGAAAATCAAAGTGATCACCCAAAAGTAAAGCGCGCCCCCACTCAACCAAATAGTAATCGCTAAAAATACGATTTCTGCACGATAATCCGTCAATACCGCATAATCAATCACGGACATTGTAATGATCACTAAAGACTGTGCCGCAACGATCATCACAAGCCATGCCCCATTGAGCCCCTCTGCTAGCGTTGGCTTATCTTTTTTAATGATAAATCCCACGATTAAACCGTACGTGATTATAAACCAGATAACGATGACACTTACCCAAAAAAATAAGCCGATACTAGTTAAACCTGTTTGCAGAATAAACTGTATCCCTAATGTGGCAGTCCCAGCAATAATCGTAAAGTAACCCATGCCTCTGCCCGTATTTTTGATATCTTTTACCATATCTGCGCGATAGCAAAAAAAACGTATGCCGGTCGTAATGACCAATCCTATAAAAAATAGCGTGTTCAGATATAGAAACAGGGTGGGCAATATCGGTATTTTATTTAAAAACATCGCTATTGATACAATGCCAGTTGCCATAACCATCGCAAAATAAGCGGGATGGAGCGTTTTTATATCTTCATTCTCTCCGTGGGCAAAAAGCCTCATTGTGTATCCTTTATTTGTACTGTATTGCTAAAATTGAAAAGGCTCTATTTTATTATATATCAATCATATCTATAAAGAACACAGATAAGCGCTTTCTATTGATTATTAAATAATGAGAAAAAAGTATTAGTCATTTAATTTTCTGGCTGTGCCCTATATTTTTGATAAAAAGATATTGTGATAACAACATACCTCCTATAATGTCTGAAAATTGATACTGTCAAATGCTTGGAAAACATATGTCAATATCAGTGTTTATCTGTTCAATTTTCGATCAAAGCATTATTTTAATATCTGTAAGCAGGCTTCATAGCTACTTATTTAAATTTTAAACTGCGAACTTTTGTGAAACCATAGCGCTGACCGCTAATATCCTCTATGATTGCAAAACAGTGTCTCTCTACGAACTGCTGTGATAATAATAAGTGCAATACAAAATAAAACAGATCGCTCAGATCTACAAAATCTAAGCGCGAAATTCACAATTCCTCGTTTAACGAAACTATCCTCATTTATTAATACTACTCTTCAGAAGTCTTTCTGGCTTCTTTCAGGAAATGATAATCATGACAAATCCGGCAATGAACCGCGTCCTCACTACCCCCATCTTAATTGTATTTGGTCTTGCATATATGGTGCCATTAGGCATTTTTACGACCTATGGACAGGTGACAGTACTTAGTAGTGGTCATCTACCAATCGCCTATATTATTACATTAGTTATGATATTTTTTACCGCGCTCAGTTATTGCCGAATGTCGACATATCTCCCACTATCAGGATCAGCTTACTCTTATACGCAGCGAACCTTTGGTCCTTTTATTGGCTTTTCTGTCGGCTGGGTTCAGATTCTCGACTACCTCTTTTTGCCGATCGTCAACTACGTTGTTTTAGGTCTTTATCTTCATGAAGCCTTTCCTATGATCCCCACATGGGGCTTTATCTTGGCGTCTTTAATATCCGTCACCATACTTAACTACATCGGTGTAAAACTCATTACGCCTATCAATCTCTTTTTAATCGCGCTTCAAGTGGTATTTATTGGTCTTTTTGTATTCTTAAGCTTTAAAGGCGCAGATCTATCGCCGAGCAATCTCATAGAACCTTTAAAACCGCACGCAGGCGAATTCAGCGGTCTTCTCTCTGGGGCAGCGATTCTCTGCCTTGCATTTTTAGGATTTGATGCGATTGCAACGATGGCAGAAGAGACGAAAGATGCTTCTAAAACATTACCCCGTGCCATTATGCTCACAGTTGCGATTGCTGGCGCTATTTTCTTACTCGTCTCTTTTGCCGCGAATATCTCGTATCCTGAATGGCAAGATTTTTTAGATCCGAATAAACAAGATACTGCAAGCTTAGATGTCATGGCGCGTGTGGGTGAAAATGGCGGATTTAGCGGAAAATACCTATCTGATCTATTCTTAGCCGCTTATCTGACAGGCGTATACGCGTCAGCAATGACATCACAAACAAGCGTTTCGAGAATATTATTCGCAATGGGCCGAGAAGGCGTATTACCCCGTAAAGTATTTTACACACTACACCCTAAATTCAATACGCCCCATCTTGCATTAATCTGCGTCGCCACATTTTCACTCATCTCTCTTTTTATTCCCTTAAGCCTCGTGGTATCAATGATTAGCTTCGGGGCATTAGTCGCATTTACGGCAGTCAATGCCTGTGTGATTAAAAGCCATCTCTTCACGCAGCTCAAAGAGAATTATAATGTAAAAGGGTTTCTATCTTATGGCTTACTGCCCCTCATCGGAATGTGCCTCACGATTTGGCTCTGGTTTAGCCTAGATATCCATGCCATGACGATTGGATTACTTTGGTTTGGGCTTGGCATCTCTTATCTTCTCTATATCACACGTTTCTTCAAACTGCCTATTCCTGAAATTGGGCATGATGAAATCGAAGAGATTATTCGTGCGCGTGAAGAGGAAGTCGATCTTCAATAGTGAATATCTGATCCATGAAAGAGATAAAGGGCGCGACTTTAAAAATGTAGCGCCTTTTATTTCATACGAAATAAAAGGCAATAA
>CANRON010000057.1 GCA_947632245.1 uncultured Ignatzschineria sp.
TAATGTATACATTATATTTCTTGAGTCATTGGTATTATAAGTATGAGGCGATTGGTTTCGGAGATGTGAAATTTGTCGCAGGATTGGGCGCTTGGATCGGTATTGATGCGATACTCCCTTTTCTTCTAGTAAGTTCCTTGTTGGGAATAGCAGCATATCTATTTGTTTATTATGTCCCGAGAATTTTGGTGGGTGCGATCAAGGTGCAGAGAGGCGAAAATGACAGTCTAGCGATCTATTGTCGAAGAATATCATTAGCGACTTCACTTAAAACGCATATTGCATTTGGTCCTTATCTCGGTATTTCAGGTATAATTTTCTACTTTGCGGCAAGGATATCCGAAATCCAAATTTAAGGATGGTCTGTATAAATGCAGAGGATTGAATATATTGCTACATTGGTTACCTAGAGGAAATGTGTCGCGATGGGTATGCTGAGAATAAATGCAGGAAGTATGAGATGGGGATAGACAAAGTTGGTAGAAAACGAATTGTGCTGTTAACAGGCGGGATCGCAAGTGGAAAGACATTTGTATCCGACTATCTAGCTTTAAAAGGGGCGAAGGTCATTGATACGGATTTAATTGCCAGGATGATGACTAGCCCCAATAATTCGGACGGTCGTGATGCGCTTGAAGAGATACGGCAACATTTTGGTGATGCGTATTTAACGGCTGATGGGGCTATGGATCGTGAGAAAATGCGAAGCCTTGTATTTAATGATAAAGAGGCGAAAGAGAGGCTGGAGCATATCTTGCATGGGCGCATTAAAAAAAAGGTGGATCACGAAATAGGCCAGCAAGTAGCAGCGCCTTATATTTTACTGGTGGTGCCGGTCATTTACCAAGGTTCCCCTTACCTTTCTATTTGTGATGAGGTGCTTGTGATAGAGGTGCCATATCAATTGCAGTTACAGAGAGTGATGGCTCGTGATAAGATTGATGCAGCTTTAGCTGAGAAAATTATTCAATCACAGATACCAAGACTAGATCGTCGACGTTTAGGGAATGATATTATAATTAGTCAAGATAAAGCGTTTGTTCAAAGGCAGCTTGATAAATTGCATATGCGTTATTCAGTACCCTTATAGTGGGCATATTTATATAACAGAATAAGGATAAGAATGATTTACGAATTTCCATTAACCGAAGGTATTCGGCGTTTTTTGAGAGTCGAGATGCTTGCAGAACAGGCACTTGACCATATTGAGCATGACTCAGAGTACAGTACGATTGCCGCCGTAAAAGCATTGTTAGACTTAGTGACTATTATTTCCAAAAATGATACGAAAATTGAGCTTATTAAGCAGCTAGATCAAATGATGATGGCTGATATTTTAACGCCAGAAGATCGCTCTGAGGCAACTGAGCTTAAAGGGATTTTAAGTCGACAATCTTTTAGGGCGTATGACGGCATTAAAGAGAATGTGTTTTTAAATACACTCAGACAGCGCCTAGTAATTGTCGGGGGTATCTGTGCATTTGACTTACCTGTTTTGCATAACTGGTTAAGTATGGATTTTGAAGTTAGAAAGGTTCATTTTTATGAATGGATGGGTTGTATTGAAAATGTGATGAATGCAGTGGCATTTGTACTTCGAAATATTCGGGCGAGAAAGATAGAGGAAGAGTGTGTATTTAAGCATGGCTTTTATTATCGCTCCGTAAAGTGGAAGGCAGGACTTTTGAGGCTTAATACAGATGGCTACCAATTCTTCCCTGAGTTTAGTGGCAATCGACATCAATTGAGTATCCGGCTCGTTGAGCAAAATACGCCCTGGGAGCCGCCTAAGCAAGTTGATACCGATATTTCGCTGAAAGTGGAAATTTGCGGTATATAATTTATAGATGTACTTATAGGTGTATTACAAATACATTGAAGATAGATACATTTTGAGTATTACTGACGTACTATTGAATGATGATCGACTCTCATGAAAGGTGTGTCGAGAATGTTGTAGCGGTAAGTGCGCTTGTAAAATATAGTGATGGATACAGAGTGTCTTTTAAAATAGAGTGTTCAGTTATAAATCAATGCTGTGTGTGGATTGAGCATGTTTTATACCACTTTAAATTAGGCAAAACTTTGAATTTATTTCATAATCTATAGACGTATATTTTAAGAAAGGAATATTATGAGTTTAGATGGAAAAATTGCATTAGTAACAGGTGCAACACGTGGTATTGGTAAGGCGATTGCTGAAAGCTTAGTGCGTGATGGTGCTTATGTCTATGGAACTGCGACATCAGAAAGTGGCGCGGCGGCAATATCTGAGTACCTCGGTGGGAATGGCCGTGGTTTGGTGTTGAATGTGACAGATGCGACAAGTATTGAGTCTGTACTAGAAACAATCACAAGTGAAAAAGGTGCGCCGGGAATTTTGGTCAATAATGCCGGAATTACGAAAGATCAACTTTTAATGCGCATGAAAGATGATGAGTGGAATGATGTAATTTTAACCAACTTAACAAGTGTTTTTGCACTTTCAAAGGCCGTTTTACGTCCGATGATGAAGGCGCGTACAGGTCGTATTATCAATATTAGTTCAGTTGTTGGTATTACTGGAAATGCGGGACAAACAAACTATGCAGCTGCAAAAGCAGGTGTGATTGGCTTTACAAAGTCAATGGCGAAAGAAGTGGGATCGCGTGGTATTACCGTTAACTGCGTAGCGCCAGGCTTTATTGATACCGATATGACTAAAGATTTGCCAGACTCAGTAAAAGAGTCTCTTTTAGCAAATATTCCATTAGCAAGATTAGGTGAACCTGCTGAGATCGCTGCAGCTGTTGCATTTTTAGCATCAGATAGTGCAGCTTATATCACAGGTGAAACAATCAACGTTAATGGTGGGATGTTGATGGACTAATTTTTTTTTATTCGTTATAATTGCGAGTGTATTAATTTTGGTGAACTGTTAATCAACAGTCGTTTTTTTAGTACAGAATTGGCAAGAGCCATTTTGTTATAATATTTAAGGATTTGAAGTTATGAGCGACATCGAAACAAGAGTCAAAAAAGTAATCATGGAACAACTTGATGCTAAAGAAGAGCAAGTTGTAAACGCAGCATCATTCGTTGATGATTTAGGTGCGGATTCACTTGATACTGTTGAGTTAGTAATGGCTCTTGAAGAAGAGTTTGACTGCGATATTCCAGACGAAGAAGCAGAAAAAATTACTACAGTTCAGCAGGCTATTGACTACGTAAATGCTAACCTTTAGTAGTTGATCTACAAGGTATTACATTCAAAGTGATTTAATACATTGTAAGCAGAGGCGACTGTTTAGAACTTTTTGAAAGTCTCTATACAGTCGCTTTTTTATTATTTGATGATATATGCAACACATATGGATAAGGGGATTTTTTAATGAAACGACGAGTGGTTGTTACAGGACTAGGAGCCGTCACACCTGTAGGGAATACTTACGAAGAATCGTGGAAGAATATTTTAGCAGGGAAAAGCGGGGCAACACCGATTACACTCTTTGATACTAATGAGTTTCCCGTTACATTCTCTGCCCCTGTAAAAGATTTTGACGTCTCGCAATATATTTCTCTGAGAGATGCAAGACGTATGAATCTTTTTATTCAGTATGGTATTGCGGCGGGTCTTGATGCATTAAAAGATTCAGGGCTCGAAGTCAATGATAGTAATGCCAAGCGCATTGGTGCAATGGTTGGTTCAGGTATTGGTGGATTGCCAGGCATAGAAGAAAATCATTCGACGTTAATTGATCGTGGTGCGGGGAAGGTGAGTCCTTTCTTTGTTCCAGGCTCAATTGTCAATATGGTTTCAGGTCAACTTTCAATTTTGACGGGATTAAAGGGACCAAACATAGCGGCTGTGACAGCTTGTGCTTCCGCGACACACTCAATCGGTTTAGCTGCTCGTTTAATTGAGCATGGCGATGCGGATGTCATGTTAGCTGGCGGTGCTGAGATGGCGACAACGCCACTTGGGATTGCGGGATTTGCAGCAGCTAGAGCCTTATCGCGCCGTAATGATGCACCTGAAAAAGCGTCACGACCTTGGGATGTTGATCGGGATGGCTTCTTGTTAGGCGATGGTGCGGGTGTGATTGTGCTTGAAGATTATGAGCATGCGAAAGCACGTGGCGCGCATATTTACTGCGAGCTAATAGGATTTGGTATGAGCTCAGATGCCTATCATATTACTAGTCCCTCTCCTGATGGGGAAGGCGCTGCAAATTGTATGATGGCGGCAATTAAAGATGCTGGGATAGAGCCCAAAGATATTGATTATATCAATGCGCATGGCACGTCAACGCCAGTGGGGGATCTAATGGAGCTTGAGGCGGTGAAAGCGACTTTTGGTGATGCAACGAAAGATGTTGCAATTAGTTCGACGAAATCAATGACCGGCCACTTATTAGGCGCTGCGGGCGGGATTGAAGCAATTTTTTCAATTTTAGCAATGCGCGATCAGATTATTCCGCCGACGATTAATTTGGATAATCCCGAGCCGATGACGACAAATTTCAATATTATTGGTAAAGATGCGCAACCCGCAAAATTAAATATCGTGCTATCAAATTCATTTGGGTTTGGTGGAACAAATGGTAGTTTGATTTTTAAAAAAATAGACTAATCATAAGAGGTTTTCTTTGAGACTTATCGGTAAAATCATCCAGACCTTTTTTCGTTTTCTGCTCTCTAAAGTCAGTATCATTATCTTTTTGATGATACTGCTTGGTGGGTTTTTTGTTGTCTCTAAAGATGTTGAAGGTTTCTTAAAAACGCCAGTGAACCTTCCGGAAGAGGGACTTGTACTTGATATAAAGCCGGGAATGAATATCGATGATGTTGTATCGATTCTCCGTAATAAAAATGTAATTCGTAATGCACTCTACTTTAAGTGGTATGCCCGCTTCACAGGGGAAGCTGCGAAGCTAAAGGTGGGTGAATATAATCTATCTCCAGAACTTTTCCCGGCAGATTTATTAGCAATCATTACAAGTGGGCGGGTATTGCAATATAACTTTACGATTATCGAAGGTTGGAATTTCTCACAAGTACGGCAAGCGCTGGAAAAATCGCCCAATCTCAATCAAACCTTAAAAGGGATGACGGATGCGGAAGTTATGGCGGCAATCGGATTAGAAGGGGAGCCATTTGAGGGTTACTTTTTACCGGATACATATTTTTTTCCTAAAAATTATAGCGATGCGGATCTCTTAAAGCGCAGCCATGCTGCTATGAGAAAGGTTGTTGATGAAGCATGGGCGGTAAAAAAAGCAAACCTACCAATTCGCAATAAGCATGAGCTTTTAACATTAGCTTCCATTATTGAAAAAGAGAGCGGTGTTGCGAAAGAGCGCCCTGAAATTGCCGGCGTGTTTGTGAGAAGATTACAAAAAGGGATGCGCTTACAGACAGATCCTACTGTGATATACGGGTTAGGGGATCAATATCGTGGTGTGATTTATAAGAGTGATCTGCAAAAAGATACCCCTTATAACACCTATACGCGCGATGGTTTGCCGCCGACACCGATAGCGATGCCAAGTCGCGAAGCTATTTTTGCCGCTGTTGATCCTAAAGAGGGGAAAACACTCTACTTTGTCGCAGTGGGCGATGGTTCGGGAGAGCATGTTTTTTCAGAGACTTTAGATGAGCATAATCGCGCAGTACGAGAGTTCCGTAAACGACAAAGAGGGCAATAGGCTGATGTCACAGGCAATGAAAGGTGCATTTATTACATTTGAAGGCACTGAAGGTGCGGGTAAGACGACGCAGATAGCACGTGTCAAAGCATTTTTGGAAAAATCTGGAATCGAAGTTATAACAACGCGAGAGCCAGGCGGAACGGCATTAGGTGAGAAGATCAGAGATCTGTTGTTACAAGATGAGATGTCACAAATGACAGAGCTTCTTCTAATGTTTGCAGCAAGGGCTGAGCATATTGCAAAGGTCATTCTACCAGCGGTCAATAGTGGAAAATGGGTGCTTTGTGATCGTTTTACAGAATCAAGTTATGCTTATCAGGGATATGCACGTGGTATTGCGCTCGATAACATTGCAGCACTTGAGGCTTTGGTGCAAGGATCGCTTCGTCCCGATTGTACTTTTTGGTTTGATTTGCCGGTACGAGAGGGAATGAGTCGTGTTCAAAAGCGTGGAGATAAGGATCGATTTGAAGCGGAAAATATCGCCTTTTTTGAGAAGGTGTCACAGGGGTTTAGCGCATTAGCATCAGAAAGATCATCACAATTTTATCGTGTCGATGCGCTTCAAGATATGGATGCGGTTACCACCTCTATTGAGGCGCATTTAAGCGCGATGCTAGGGCATAATGCAAAATAGTATGAGTGATTCAGAGAAAGATATCATTATTGATTTTCAGCAGATTCCTTGGTTACAGACAGGCTATGCTGAGCTTATTGCGCGATTTAATGGGAAAATGCCGCCACATGCATTGATGATCTATGGGGATGAGGGGGTAGGCAAATCCCTTTTAGTCGATGCGTTAGTCGCAGGTATTCTCTGCTCATCCCCTCTTTCAGATCAACCTTGTGGGAAATGTCAAAGTTGCCGCTGGTTAGCAACGGCGTTTCACCCGGACTTTTATGAAATTAAAGGGGACAGTGAAATAAAGGTTGATGAGATTCGCAAAATTCATCAGTTCGCACAATTAACGCCAGAAACGGGGCGAAAGGTGGTTGTGATTAAACGGGCAGATCGGATGAACTTAAATGCTGCGAATAGCCTTTTGAAGGTCTTAGAAGAGCCGCCATCAGATCTGTTTTTTATTTTAGAGAGTAGTAAAGTTGAAAAATTACCGATTACGGTAAGAAGTCGCTGCCAGGATTATTTTATCAGTACTCCGAGTGCGCCGGAGGCTCTCTTATATTTGCAAACCTTAGTATCAGGAAAATTGAGTGTCTCTGCACAATCTCTATCGTTGTTGCTTGCATTATCTTTGAATGCACCATTTGTGGCCTATCATTACTTAAAAGATGGCTACCAAGAGAAAGTCGGCACGTTATTAGAAACAATCCAATCGCTCATCGAGGGGGATGCTATTCCTGCGAAAGGTGTCTCCACTTTATTAGAATCGGAGCATTTAAGTTTTAGCCTTTTATTCTTCTTATTAACATGTTCCTTTAATGCTGAACAGATAAAAACATTGCCACAGTTGAGTACGCTCTTTGTTGTATTGCAGCATTTTCCCGAAAAATTCCGTTTAATACAATATGAAAAACTCGTTGAAATTGATCGGTTACGCACTGCTCAGACAAGAACGGATTGGGCATTAGAGGCTTGGTTTGTGGAGTTTATGCAATAACTTTTGTCTGTGGGTGCTATTGTTTCCTGAAATCAATATACGCATCTATTTCTAATACCTATATCTCATACCTATTTCTGTAAGTGTGCGACTTTAGGTATTTGTGACTGAAGATTGTTAATACGATCAGGACCAGAGGGGTGGGTTGAAAGTAGTGATTGGCCGCTATTGCCAGATGCTTTTCCCATTTTTTGCCAAAGCGTGACGGCAGCATTAGGGTTATATCCAGCAAGTGCCATCAGTTCCAGACCGATTGTATCTGCTTCACTTTCCATCGTACGAGAGAATGGGAGGGAAAATGCAACGGAACCGGCTTGTTGTAGAAGGTCATCACCTGCGCTACCAAGACCTAGTATGCTCGAAACAAGCGTAATTCCGGATGATTTAACTAATTCTTGAGAAGCCTTTTCACGGCTATGCTCGCGTAAGACATGGGCCATTTCATGGCCTACAATCGCCGCGATTTCATCATTACTGAGCTGTAAACGTTCGACAATGCCACTATAGACAGCCATTTTTCCGCCTGGCATAGCAAAGGCATTCATTTCATTACTTCGGATGACATTAATTTCCCAGTCAAATTGGAGTGCGTCGGGTCTAAAAGTCTGTGTATGCGGTAGCAAGTTATTAAAAACGGTTTTAACGCGTTTAGACGTTTGGGAATTATTATCGATGACGCCTTTATTTTTAGCATCTTGCAGTAAGCCCAAGTAAGCTTGTTTTGAGTAAGTATTCATCTCCTCAGCAGAGATGATTTGTAACTGAGATCGGTTAACACCGGTAAGGCCTGATTGCGTTGAGCTAGCACAGGCTGAAAGTAAAATTATTGCGGTGACTAAAAAAACAATTTTTTGAATATTTTTCATAGACGCTCATTGTTGAGTAAGGAAAGAATCTTAGCTTGATAGTAGCAAAATTATGCCATAGATGCGGTATTAAGCGTACTGAAAAATATGTGGGTATGCCTGTGAAAACCGTCTGCAATGATTATGGTATCTGGGTAAACTGTTGCCTCTATTTTTAGAGGCATTGTAAGAGTCATTTAAGAGCCATGAAAACAGTCATTAAAATTATATTGAATTTTATCATTATTGCTCTTTTCCACACTATCCTTAAGACATAATTTATAAAAACTGGGTGAAAAGATCACGAGGATTCTGGCGGTAGGATAAAACTAGTAAAAGCTAAAATAAGGAGACGATATGAGTGTGATGGATTGTTTCAATAATATGGTACGTAAGGAAAGAGCGGCGATATTTGCGAAGGGGCAGGAAGATGGTACAGAAATTTCTCTCTCTGAAAGCTGTCAGGTGAATGGGGAATTATCATGGTCTTCCATGGAAGATAAGTATAGACCGTTAGAGCGCGATCAGTCAGTCGAGGAATATACGAAAAATATTCACCACAAGCGTGCAGAGAAGGGCTTTACATTGATGGAGTTGCTTATTGTTTTGGCGTTGATCGCCGTCATCAGCATGATTGCCGTCCCGATATATCGTAGTTATGTACAAGGTGCCAAAATAACGGAAGGTTTGGTGTTATCGAGTAGTATTCAATTAGAGGCTGAGGTGTATTATACCTTAAATGGGCAGTGGCCAAATACGAGTAATTCACATGAAGTATTACGTTTACCTACGCCAGAAGATTATGCCGGAAATAGTGTTGAATCCATTATGCTTCGCGGCAATGAGATCACAGTACTCTATAATGATGAAATTATAGGAGAAGAGAATGGTACTCCTGTTTCATTAGTTTTAACCGCAAATACGAATCAAAGCGGGGCAATACATTGGGATTGTGTGGGTAAAAATATTGCAGAAGAAGATCTACCGATAGGCTGCGCGCGCTAACCATAAATGACAAATTATGGTGAATGACAATGCGTGTAGATTATGAACGAGTGAACAGGAATTGATCGGATTAGATTGAAAATAGCTATGGTATAATCTAACGGAGTATTTTATTTATTAATATTAGAGCTGAGTAAGAGTGAAAAATTATTTTTTACGCGCAGTTAAGCCAGAGCTTTGGATCACAATTATTTTCGTACTGATCATTTCTGTCATTGCGGTCATTATCGTGATTGATTTTATGCATAAAAAACGTATAGATAAGACGTTAAATGAGGCAAAGTCAATCATTACGGAAGTTGCTTTAAGTCTTACTCCTGAAAATATGACTCATGCCATTATGGTATCCCCTCAGTTTCTCGCAAAAAAAAGTGAGGGTATTACTAATATAACAATACACCCCGATCACAATATAGATATTTATTTTAATAAATCATTTATAGATAAGGATGAATTAATATTTGTTTTTCAGTTTGACACAGTAGATAGTCTCGCGAGAGGAAATTTATGGTGTAAAGAGGGAAGTGTTTCAAGTCAAATACTTCCTAATCAATGCCGAAAATAAATATTCTAAAGTAGGACAACAAGCTTGTAACGAGTGAGATTGTAAAGATCTCACTCGTTTTTTTATACCTGAAAAAAATCGGCAAACTGAGGGGGCTATTTTGCAATCTTTAAAGCACAAACGCGGCTTCAATCAATCGATATTTTTCGTTAAAAAATACTTTTGGTGGAGAAAAGTGGAGAAAAGTGGAAAGTATTTGAATAAAAGTGTAATATTTGCACTAATGATTAAGTAATAAGGAAAGTCGTGGATCAATCACCTCAAAAACATATCTCGGTTCTCCTGCAAGAGTCGATCACTGCACTCAATATTAAACCTGATGGTATCTATGTTGACGCCACTTTTGGGCGTGGTGGTCATTCACGTGAAATTTTAAAACATCTCAGTCAAGAAGGACGTTTGATTGGTATTGATAGGGATCAAGCGGCACAAGCACATGCTGAGGCGCATTTTTCACAGTTTTCAAATTTCAAGTTTATGCGTGGGGAGATGGGGAATATAGTGGCGATCATTCGATCGCTTGGGATTGAACACGTCGATGGCATATTAATGGACATCGGTGTTTCCTCACCACAATTAGATGAAGCGGCCCGGGGCTTTAGTTTTATGAAAGAGGGTCCGCTCGATATGCGAATGGACCAAGATGCACCATACAGCGCAGAAGATTGGGTTGCTGAAACGGATACTGATGAAATGACACGTGTTTTTAAGTCATATGGAGAAGAGCGGTTTTCAGGACGGGTGGCAAGAGCGATTGATGAGGCGCGTGCTGAAAAGCGAATTACGTCCACGATTGAACTTGCAAATATTGTAAGCAATGCCATGCCTTTTAAAGAGGGAAGAATTCATCCCGCAACGCGGGTATTTCAAGCGATTAGAATTGCCGTGAATGGTGAATTAGATCAGCTTGAAGCAGTGCTTACTGGCTCAGTGGAATTATTAAATGATGAGGGAAGGTTGGCTGTGATCAGCTTTCACTCATTAGAAGATCGAATTGTGAAGCATTTCATGCGCGAGCAGTCGACGGTCAAGGATCTCTATCCTGATCTTCCGGTGCTTATCAGTGAAGGAAGTGCTGCACTGAAAGTGATAGGAAAGCCAATTAAGGCAAGTGATGAAGAATGCCGTGTAAACGTGCGCTCGAGAAGTGCAATCCTGAGGGTTGCTAAGAGGGTTTTATGACGACACAAAGATTAATATTAGTAGTAATGATGGCTGTAGTGGTGCTCGGCATTAATCGCGCGATGACGATCCAAGAGAGTTATCAAATTTGGAATAAAATTGATAAGGTTGAACGTGAAAATATTGCACTACGTGAAGAGTATGGACGTTTGCAGCTTGAAGAGAGCATGTTAGTCACGGAAGCACTTTTAGATGAAGCAACACGCGATCAGTTAAGAATGGTTGTTCCTGATGAAAATGCGATTGTATATGTGATCGAAACAAATACGGATATTAAATATGTTGGGCTTGATAAACGCGTCAATGCGCAATAGCTTTTTAGAAGTTGAGTTGTAATAGCAGTGTCGTCAATCAATTGAAAAAAAGTTTTAAAAGAGAGTATAGGCGCGGATGAGTAAGAGAGCGAAATCGCAAGGACCGCGAGAGTGGCGAAAAAAGTTTGTTTTAGGTGTGTTTTTGCTGATTGCGTTCGGCGTATTGATACGTGCGCTCTATTTACAATATTATATGACCGATTTCTTACTTGA
>CANRON010000058.1 GCA_947632245.1 uncultured Ignatzschineria sp.
TTGATTTAGTACACTAGTAAAAGATAACAAGTTGATTTATCATTGACGGGTATTGGATCATTCAAATTATAAAAATTAGCTTGTATTTTCTAGGAGCAGACCGTGCAGAAGCAGCAATCAGACAAGTTTACATTTTCGGTGCTAACTATTTTAGTGACGCTTTCGTTATTAGTTATTTTAGTAGTATTAGTTACCTCCGCTGTGAGATTCTTTAGTAATAACACAGATATCGGTGGTAAGGAATTCAACACTAAGGAGCTCGTAGCAGAACGTTTAACACCATTTGGTCGCGTGAATACTGGTAATTTAGTTTCAGCTGCGGCGAAATCAAAAGCGCCGGAAGAAGTATATGCCGCGCTATGTGCAAACTGTCACGATACAGGACTTAATGATGCACCGTTGACAGGAGATGATGCTGCTTGGGCAGTAAGGTTCCAAGAGCGTGGGCTTGATGGCTTATATGAAAGCTCATTGAAAGGGCGTAATCTCATGCCAGCTAAAGGTGGGGATCCTCGCTTATCAGATGAAGAAGTGACACATACAGTTGACTTCATCTTGGCAAAAAGCGGAATCCAAGTTGCATCGAATGACCCTGCTGAAGATATTGTTGCAGAAGAAGCGCCTGTAACAGCAGAAGTCGGAGAGCCCGAAGTTGCTGAAACTGAAAAAGCAGATGCGGAAATGGTTGAAGAGAGCGCAGTAGAGACACAAGAAGCTGAGACTAAAGACGTCATCCCTGCAACTAAGATTGAAGATACAGCAACGCCAGCAGAGGCAAAAACAGAATAAGACTTCTATTAAGGCAAGTGTGAATAGGAGTAATCCCGTACACATATGTCACAAATATATGTTTTAATAACGGGTATGAGTAATCAGTTCATACCCGTTATTTTTTAGGAGAATAATTATGCGTTTTTTACACACAATGATTCGCGTGAGTGATTTAGATGAATCTATCCGTTTCTTCACTGAGATTTTAAATTTAAAAGAGACTCGCCGAAAAGAGTATCCTCAGTGGGAATGTACCTTAGTATATCTAGCGTGTGAAGGTCAGGATGTCGAGGTTGAGTTAACTTATAACTGGGATTCAAAAGAGGAATATGGCATTGGTCGCGCTTTTGGTCATTTAGCATTTGAAGTAGATGATATCTATGAGGTATGCCAAAGAGCGGTTGATGCAGGTATAGAAATCAATGTTCCCCCTAGAGATGGCTGGATGGCTTTCTTTAGATCTCCTGATAATATCTCCATTGAGCTGATTCAAAAAGGTGAGCCAAAATCGCCTGCAGCGCCATGGAAAGATATGGAGAATGTTGGTTGGTGGTAAAAGGTTCTAATAATAGTTCGTCGTTCATAAATATAGCTGAACATGAGCTATAACTTGAACGATGAATTATTAATGAGAATGGAAGGATAGTAGCAAATGAATAAATACCCAATGACAAAAAGTGGCGCAGAAGCACTTCGTCGTGAGCTTGATGATTTAAAACAAGTACAACGCCCAAGAGTAATTGCTTCAATTTCAGAAGCACGAGAGCATGGCGACTTGAAAGAAAATGCTGAGTATCATGCAGCTAGAGAAGAGCAGAGCTTTATTGAGGGTCGAATTGCAGATTACGAAGCAAGACTTGGCAATGCCCAAGTTATCGATGTCACAGAAATTCCTAATAGTGGTAAAATTATCTTTGGTGTAACAGTGACATTATTTGATGTGAACGAAGATAAAGAAGTGACTTATCAGATCGTCGGGGAGCATGAATCTGATGTCAAACAGAATAAATTATCGATCGTTTCACCGATCGCCCGCGCATTAATCGGAAAAGAGATTGATGACACGGTTGTGATTAAAACGCCTGGTGGTGAACGAGAATATGAAGTGATTAGCGTTGATCATATATAATCTCTATATGGAATAAAAATAGGAAGAAGACTATGCAGCCCTTGACAGCAAATCCCGTCGCAAAATGGATCATCATTTTAATATTGTTACTAGGGGTTGTCTTCTTCCATAGTTTTTTAGTACCGGCTTTAGGCGCAATGATCATCACATTTGTAACATGGCGCCCTTATAGCGATTTTGTCCGCTTTTGCAAAGGGAATACGATGATATCGGCTTCTCTTGCAACTGCCTTTATAGTCCTTGTGATTATTATTCCCTTTTTCTGGCTAGTTCATTATCTCTATGGAGAGGTACTACTGCTCAGACTTTGGTTGATTGAGGCGAATACCCACGGTATTGAAACGCCGAGTTGGGTTTTGAACCTCCCTTTTGGTGTTGAAATTGATGCATATTGGATGGAATATATTGGCACGCCCAATGGTATTCATGCATTTTTTGCAGAAATTGGTTTAGCGAAGCTTGGTTACGTCGCAACCGTTACAAAATCTGTGACGAAGAGCTTTAGTGTCTTAGGCTTTACGATTCTCTTTATGATGATTATCTTATTCTTCTGTTATAAAGATGGGCGGAGAATTAGTCGCCAGCTCGATAAGATCGGCGAGCGTGTTTTTCCGGGAAGATGGAAACGAATATCACGCATAGTCCCGACCCTCGTAAGCTCAACAGTTTCAGGAATGGTGATTATTGCTATTGGTGAGGGTGTTGTTTTTGGGATTGTCTACTATTTCGTAGGGGCACCGATGCCCGTTACGCTTGGGATTATGACCGGTATATTTGCCCTTATTCCGGGCGGGGCACCTTTATCAATGACGCTAGTCTCTCTCTATCTATTAGGAATTGGTGAATATACGCATGGTATTATTCTTTTCTGCTGGGGAACAATGCAGCTCTTTATTGTGGATAAAACTATCCGTCCGAGATTAGTGGGCGGTTCTGTAAAGTTACCTTTTTTACCTACTATTTTAGGTTTGGTAGGGGGCGTGAAAACGATGGGGATTATAGGCTTGTTTATAGGTCCTGTTGTAATGGCTCTTTTAGTCGCGCTTTGGCGCGAATGGGTTCATGAAGATATCCATATTGACTCAGATAAGAACCGATAACAGTGGGATCATATCGAATTTAAGATCATCTATATATAACTTATGTGTGGAATATCAATTTCATTGATTTAGATGTTTTATAGTAATTATTCCACAATAATGCTTTATTTAAAGTGTTAATATTAATGTTGGTGGATTTATTCTATCTAGGGTTTTATATTCCCATTATACATATGCGGTATTTTATAATGTTGGCGATGTAGCAATGATAATAGGGCATCTTAGTATTCTCGATATTGATAGAATATTGAGTGTCTATAAAAACCTATTTGAGATCTATTCTCAAATAATATGTTATCCTACCTTAAGAAAACCTTAAGTTAAAAATGAAATACTCATTGTGAGTATTTCATTTTAAGATTTCCTTCAATATTTATTACAATGTAGCGCTTAATTTTACATCGATAGAAATAGTGAGGAGATAGATGGCAACTTTAACTTTATAAACTTATAAGGTTGAATAAAGTCAGGGACGTATTAGCGCTGTCATTTTGATAGGCTAATCTGTTTTTATAATGCCTTATCTATAAGGTAAGCATTATTCCATTAGAATCTTTGTGAATGATTAGAAGTCGACACATAACAGAAGAAGTATCACCAGATATAATCGTATCAATAGTATTGCCAATGAATGTGCTAATAAACGGATAAATAAAACATGTATACAGCTTTTAGAAAGATTGCACTCGCGAGTCTTATCGGAATCTCTTTTTTTCCTGTTGTTTCATATTCAAAAGTGACAGATGTTGAGCTTTCTGAAGTCATCATGCAGGATAAGTTTGAAGAGGTATATGCTGTTGGTATCTTGCACCCCTATCAAGAGGTGATTATTAGACCCGAAACAGCAGGAAGAATCACCAAAATCGCCTTTAAAGAGGGAGAGCTTGTCGATGAGGGGGAACTCCTCATAGCGCTTGATTCCAGTATAGAAGCGGCTGAATTAAAAGATGCAAAGGCGCGGCAATCCCTTGCAAAGCAAAACTTAGATCGCTTAATGGCCGCAAAAGGCGGATCAACAGCACAAGCGCGAGATATTGCACAAGCTGAGTATGAACAAGCAGCCGCAAGTGCCGCAATAGCGCAAGCGCGATATGATAGACGATTTTTATATGCGCCATTTGCTGGAACGATTGGCCTTAAAAATGTAGAGTTAGGAGATTATATACAAGCGGGTTCTGATATTGTCCGATTATTGAATATAGATCAATTGCGTCTTGAGTTTAATATCCCTGAGCGAGTTGCCCATGTGGCAGAGGTTGGGCAAAAGGTGAGTTTTACGGTTGATAATTTCCCCAATACCCTCTATACCGCTGAAGTGTATGCTGTGAGCCCTGAGATTGAACAAAAAGGACGTTCTTTAACAGTACTTGCAAGATTCCATAATGAAGATCAATCATTAATTGCTGGAACATTTGCACGATTGAATCTACTCGTGCCCCTTAATTACCAAGTAGCCATTATTCCTGAGGAATCTATTTTCGCCTCAGAAGGGGCGCAATTTGTCTATCGTGCAAATGCAAAGCCTGAGTTGAATATTTTTGAAGCGGAATTAGTCCCTGTTGAGATCGGTCAGAGAAGTGCTTTTAGTGTTGAAGTGCTCAGTGGTTTAAATGATCAAGATATTGTGGTCAAGGCTGGGCAAATACGAATTAAAGATAAAAGTCCGATCAAAGATTCGACAGGAGCTATTCAGCCGAAAGTATTACCAGCGCAGACTAATATTAGTGCGCCTAATGCCGAGTCTGCTGAATCTGAAGCGAGTGAGATTGAAGAGGAAACTGAATAAATGAAATTATCAGAAGTTTCCATCAAAAGACCCGTATTTGCGATCGTCATTAATATTGTTTTGATACTGCTCGGGCTTATAGGGCTTGATCGGATGGCAATTCGTGAATATCCCGATATTGATATGCCGGTCATTAGTATTCGTACGACCTATCAAGGGGCAAGTCCTGAGATTATTGAAACGCAAGTCACAAAAATTATTGAAGATGCCGTCACAAGTATTGATGGTATTGATTTTATCGCATCTGATTCAAGACGAGGTTCATCTTCGATTAATATTACGTTTAACTCTACTAAAGATATTGAAGAAGCTGCAAATGATGTTCGAGATAGAGTTGCGCGTGCAAAGCGTTCTCTTCCGGATGAAGTGGATGAGCCGGTGATTCAAAAGAGCGACTCAGATGCGGACCCAGTCGTCATTTTAGCATTATCGAGTGATGTTCATAACTCAGTTGAACTCACAAAGATGGTGGAAACAATAGTTCAACCTCAGATTGAATTACTCGAAGGCGTTGCCAGCGTTACTATTTGGGGGGGGCGAGAGCCTGTGATGCGGGTTTGGATTGATCCACAAAAACTCGCGGTTTTAGATGTTACCGTCAATGATGTAGAGTCCGCACTCAGGGCTCAAAACGTAGAGATACCGGCAGGAACCATTAAAAGTTCGACGCAAGAATTTTCGATTGTTGCACGTACAGACTTAAATCAGGTAGATGAGTTTAAAAACATTATTATTAAAGTCGCAGATAATGATGTTGATAAAAATAGACCGATCGTCAGGCTTAGTGATGTCGCACTTGTAGAGCTTGGCGGGGCAGAAGAGACCTCAAGGCCACGATTAAATGGTAAGCCGGGTGTCGGTGTGGCTGTGATTAAACAATCTGTGGCGAATCCTGTCACATTATCAGCTGATATTAGAAATTTGATCCCGAAGCTCGATGACATATTGCCAGAGGGTGTGCAATTAACAGTGACATCAGATTCTTCTGTGTTTATTAATAAATCGCTAAATTCTGTTTACTGGACAATTGGCGAAGCATTAATATTTGTAGGGATTATTATTTTTATATTCCTCCGAAATTGGCGCGCGACATTAATTCCGATGGTGACTGTACCGATCTCTTTGATAGGTGCCTTGTTTGTCATGTATCTTTTAGGCTATTCCATTAATACACTCACGCTTCTCGCTTTTGTATTGGCAATAGGGCTTGTAGTTGATGATGCTATTGTCATGCTGGAAAATATACACAGGCATATTGAGGCAGGAATGAGTCCAATACGGGCAGCGTTTGTCGGATCGAAAGAGATTGGCTTTGCGATTATTGCCATGACTATTACGCTTGCAGCAGTGTTTTTACCGCTCACTTTCACACAAGGGCGAATAGGGCAGCTGTTTATCGAGTTTGCCGTAACGCTCTCGATTACTGTTTTAATCTCTGGATTTACTGCTTTAACGCTTTCGCCCATGATGTGTTCACGTCTATTACCAAGTAAAGCAGAGGAAGAGGCAAAGCGGGAAACGCGATTTGGCAAGATCTTTTATCCAATATCAGATGCGGTTGAACGAGTCTTAGTGGGACTGACTAATGGCTATGAAGTCATTTTGAGAGTATGTTTAAAAGCCCGTTACTTCGTGTTGCTTGTGATGTGCGGTATTATCGGTGCAACGGGACTTTTGTATGTCAATCTACCTGAAGAGCTTTCACCTACCGAAGACCGCGGTATGATTCGAGTGATGGCAATTACCCCTGAAGGTGCGACAGTTGACTTTACAGATCGTTATTTTACGGAAGTCGAAGATTATTTGCTCGAAAGTTTAGATGAGGGATCATTGGTTTATACGATTTCTGGAGTCGCTATGGGGGCACTTGCATTTGTGACGCTGCCTGATTGGGATCTGCGAGATGAAACGCAGATGGAGATGACATCAAGAATCAATAAGGGAATGGGAGATCGGGCATTAGGTCTTCGTGTATTTGCCAGTAACCCTCAATCATTAGGCCAACGCGGTGATTCTAAAGATGTCGAGATTGTGATACGTTCGAATGCGACATTTAAAGAGCTTGACCAACAAGTGACGGCAGTGATGGAGAAGATGCGAGAAAACCCCATCTTCATCTCGCCAGATAATGATCTTCGCATGAATACCCCGCAGTTAGAAGTTGATGTGGATCGAGAAAAGCTAGCACTGCTTGGCATTGATGTTTCTGTTGTAGGGCGTACCTTGGAGTCAGCGCTAGGTGGGCGTAAAGTTACAAAATATAAGGAAGGTGCTGAACAGTATGATGTGATGGTTCAGGTTGATCCTCAAAAACGAAGTCAACCGAGAGATCTAGAGAGTATTTATGTGCGATCAGCATATGGTGAAATGGTGCCGCTCTCTAACTTCGTCACGGTGACAGAAACGATTGCCCCGCAAAACTTAAGGCATTTCAATAAATTAAGATCAGTGGTGATTTCAGCGAACTTACAGCCAGGTATTTCACAAGGTGAGGGGATTGCGATTGTCGAAGATATTATTCGTGAGGTGAATCCTGAGGCGATGTTAGATTACCAAGGATCAACACGTGAGTTTTTACAATCCGGTGCTTCAATGATTTTAATTTTCATGATGGCATTGATCTTTATCTATCTGGTGTTAGCTGCACAGTTTGAGTCATGGATTGATCCATTTATTATTCTATTTAGTGTACCATTGGCAGGTTTTGGCGCATTAGGTGCGTTATATCTTGCGGGAGGAACCATTAATATTTACAGCCAGATCGGGCTTGTAACATTAGTTGGATTGATTACAAAGCATGGCATACTCATTGTAGAATTCGCCAATCAGACGATGGCAGAAGGTGAAACTAAACTGAATGCTATTGTACACTCTGCAACGCTACGATTACGACCCATCCTCATGACGACGGGCGCTATGGTATTAGGTGCAGTTCCCCTGGCATTAGCCACAGGTGCGGGTGCTGAATCAAGGCAAGCGATTGGCTGGGTGATTGTTGGAGGCATGGGAGTAGGCACGTTATTGACGCTAATTGTAGTACCTATTATCTATCTCTTCATGGGTGGAAGGCATAGTGAAGTGAATGAAGAGTTGCTGTATACACCGTAATCATAACGAGATCTAGGGATAGCATTATTATTGAATGTTGTTATGGAATCACCCGACCCATTTATGGGCGGGTGATTTTTTATGTGGGGATAATTTAAGAAAGCATTAGAATCTCAGGATTATCTGGCAATATCAGGTACAATAAATTCCATAATTCAACATAATTCAATTTTAATAATTCACTAAAAGAGAAGCAGATGATTGTGCGATATCTAGGTCTTGCACCTTACAAGACGGTTTATGAGGCGATGAAAGATTTTACAGAAACTCGGATAGCAGAAACGCCTGATGAGTTGTGGGTTGTAGAGCATCTGCCTGTCTATACGCAAGGACAAAATGGTAAACCTGAGCATATCTTAAATCCTCATGGGATTGAAGTGATACCGGTCGATAGAGGTGGGCAGGTGACGTATCACGGCCCAGGTCAAATTGTCATCTATACCTTGATTAATTTTAAGCAGCGTAACTGTGGTGTTCGCGCTTTAATCCGTGCCCTTGAGAATGCCGTTATTGCCACTTTAAATGATTATGGTATTCAAGGGAAGGGAGATGTGAGTGCGCCAGGTGTTTATGTCGATGGTAAGAAAATTTCGGCACTAGGGCTTCGTATTCGTAAAGGCGCTGTTTATCATGGATTGAGTTTAAATGTGGATATGGATCTCGCGCCGTTTAAAGGTATAAATCCCTGTGGTTACGAAGGGTTAGAAGTGATTCAAATGAGAGACTATATATCGACACCTATTGATATAAAAGAAGTAACTGATAAGCTTCTCACGCATCTTCATCACTATTTAGATAGGGATGAATTGACAAAACCGCATAGGAGCGTGGAATGATGTTTGAGTTGAAAAACAGTGAAGTTTATTATAGTTGGCGAAAAGCGCTGAAAATTACCTCGCCAGTTGCCATGGGCTATGCACCCGCGGGAATGGCTTTTGGTGTATTAGCAAGTGCAGCGGGAATCCCGTGGTGGTTGTCTATTATGATTTCGATTATTATCTTTTCAGGGGCAGCACAATATGCCGCAATTCCCTTATTAGCTGCCGGTGCGGGGATTTTGAATTTAAGTGTTAATACCCTTGTAATTAATCTTCGCCATATATTCTATGCACTGCCTTTAGTCGATATTTTACCCCGAAATCCGCTTAAAAAGGCGTATTGTCTCTTTTGCCTTACAGATGAGAGTTTCTCGGTAATGACGAGTTTATCGAAGGATGATCAGCGAGGGTTTTTCCCGAAAATCGCATTGTTAGTGCATAGTTATTGGGTAATAGCGACGATAGTAGGGATTATTGCCGGAGAAGGATTAGCGCAGATAGTGCCAAATTTAGAGTTTGCGCTTCCCGCGCTATTTGTGATTCTTTGGTATGAGCAGATGAAGAATAAAAAGATCTGGTGGCCAACCGTAATAGCGCTGCTCTTTTACTTATTGATTCTCTTTGTTTTGCCACAATATGTATTGATATTAACATTGGCTGCCGCTGTCATATTTATTCTATTTCGCGCGGTGATTATGACAAAGCCGGAGGTCGCATAATGGGTGCTATGACAATGACGGCCGTGATTATTTCCATATTTATCATGGGGCTGATTACTTTTTTATTACGCGCTTTTCCGACTTTTGTACCGAAACGATTGCTAGACTCTCATCTGCTTCGAGCTCTGAATTACGCATTACCACTGAGTGTGATGACAGTATTAATTGTCCATAGTATGGGAATTGATTTTTCGCATCCTGATCTTCTCAGTATTTTTGCAAAGCTACTCGCACTGTTGATGGTTTTATTCAGTTATATAATTTGGCGAAATGTCTTTTTAAGCGTGATCGTGGGTGTTGCGGCGCTTAATGGCTTCTTATATATATTAGATATCCTATTTTAAGGATTATAGTATGACCTTAAAGTATTACCGATTATCTGCCGGTATTTGGTTTTTGATGATGTTGTTCATACTGTTCTTGCCAGGAAGTGCGACGCCAGAAGTGCCGCCATTCATTCCGCATTTCGATAAAATCGTTCATGTGGGTATTTTTGGTGTTTTGGTCGGATTACTAGGTTTCTCTTTTTCGAAAGTGTCTAAAAGATTTCAACTATATCTGCTAGTGAGTATTGTACTTTTTGCCGGCATGAGCGAAGTGATTCAAGAATATCTAGTGCCGGGCAGAGGCGGTGATTGGGGGGATTTTGTTGCTGATTTAGTGGGTATCGGAATAGGCGTACTTATAAGTTATACGCAGTTTTGCAGGGTAAATGATGTAAAAGAGATATAAGCTCAATGAAAATAGCAATATCTTCGATTGATAAATATTGGTTTAATGCCCTTCAATGCTCTGATTCGTTTGCCTTTCGAGTACATAGTTGGTTTGATCGAGTGATAAATTTAGAAGATCGGGAAGGGCAGTTTATATATGTTTTTATTTATGATCTTGGCAGTCGAGGATGTTAAAGCTTTCAATCACCGAGATAACTTCTGTGACTTCAGGATTCAGGCCTTTCCCACCAAGATTAACGGCATATGGATTATGTTCAGTCGGAATCACGCCGGCATAATTTGCGTGGCTACCTAAGAACAACCCGATGACAGGGCGATCTTGAGTATTCGCAAGATGTGCAAAACCTGTATCTACCGCAATAATCAGCGCTGCTTTCGAGAGAATTAATCCGGCTTCATGAATAGAGACTTTAGGCATTACAATAGCGTTCGGAACTTGTTCGGCAATACGAATTGCCCGGTCATGTTCTCGTTGATTTCCCCAAAATAAAATGGAAATCAGTCCTTTTTCTGCAAGCCAATTGCCGATCTCTACCCATTTTGTTTCTGGCCACTCTTTATTCTCCGCACTTGTACCGTGGATGAGCGCAACAAAAGGATGTTGTGGTGTGAGTTCCGAGACTTCATGCCAGTTTTGAATACCAAAGTTGGCAAGCGGCTGAGGCGTATAGTGAAATACTTGCGCAAATAGCTGGCGATTACGTTCTATCGCTGTCAATCCTTTTGCGACAGAATAGCCATGATCATAAAAGCGAGCGGCATAAGGATCGCGAATCGATTCTTTTGAATAACTATAAGTGGGAATAGTTCCTTTTTGAGCGGCCAATTTTGTAATCATGGCACTTTTGAATAACCCTTGACAGTCCAAAATTAAATCCCATTTTTCCTCGCGAAGTACCCGCTTAAAATCCCTAAATTCACGCCATGTTTGCGGTTTAAATATGCCCTTTTTCCACCTGCGGCTGCCAAAGATAATGACATCTTTAGTCATAGGATGCATTTTTGCGATATCCGCAAAAGATTCTTCAACAACCCATGTTATTTCATATTTACCAGGACAGTTTTGAGAGAGATCCGTTAATGCCGGAAAGGTATGAATTAAATCGCCCATTGAAGAGGTTTTAATAAGCAGTAATTTTTTCATGTTTTAAGGGATCTAAATGGTAGGTGAATATCGATTGAATATTAATAAGACGCTAAAAAA
>CANRON010000059.1 GCA_947632245.1 uncultured Ignatzschineria sp.
TGATTAGCATTTTGAGGCGCAGATTTTTCTATTTCGCTAATGCCTTTCGCCTGAATGAGCGATGATACCTGGTTTTTGACAATAAAGTTCATCAAAAATAGAAGGAGAAATATCAAAAAAGCACCGCCAAGGATCTTATAGAGCAGTTTCTTAAGTGAAGGGTTGCCATGATGCTTATTCAAATTACGATCAAAATTCATGATTAATCGACCTTTTTAACTGTCTCGATCGGTGTTTTTGATGAGAGAGAAGCGCCTAGGGATGCAAGAATAATAGCAATAATGCCGGCGATCTGAATGGTTGTTAGTACTTCGCTTAAGATAATAAAGCCAAAAATCGCCGCAATTGCGGGTTCAAGGCTTGTAAGCGTCCCGAAGGTTTTTGCCGGCATTCTCGTGAGTGCAATCATCTCAAGGGCATATGGGAGCGCTGATGTTAAAACAGCAACGGTGATTGCCATCGGAAGATATTCAGGCGCAAAAATTCCAATTCCCCCGCTTGCAATACCGATGGGAACAAAGACCATCGCAGCAATAGCAGCACCTATTCCCACAGTTGCCGTTCCATAATAGTTTCCAGCTTTTTGCCCAAAGACAATATAGAGCGCCCAACAAACGCCGGCACCTAGCGCATAAAGAACACCAGGAATATCGATGCTGCTACTATCTTGGAAAGGAATAAGAGCGAGTAAACCAAGAACGACTAAGAAAATCCATAAGAAGTCGATTTTACGTCTTGATGCAAAGAGCGCAACGGCAAGTGGCCCTGTAAATTCAAGACCTACAGCTATTCCAAGAGGAATTGTCTTTATGGATTGGTAAAAGAGAAAGTTCATCGTACCGAGTGCAAGTCCATAAAAAAGCAGATAGCGACGATAACCGACTTGAAGTTTACGTTTCCAAGGTTTAAAGATCAAAAGTAGGATAATTGCACTAAAGCCGAGGCGATATGCGGTCACAGCTTCAACGCCCACAATCGGGAAGAGCTGCTTTGCAAGTGTCGCACCGCCTTGAATGGAGATCATAGCGGCAAATAGGCAGATAAGGGGAAGTAAAATTCCGCGGTTAGAATAAATCATAGAGCGATCTTCAATAAGGTTGATGTGGCTAAATAGGATTGTTTGCTATCTCTAATAGTCAATCATGAATCTTGTATCATTGATATGTCAGTATTGATAGGGACACTATTATAGACGCAGTTTCTGATATCTCATAACTTCTCAAGATTGATTGAAAATGTTGATTAAAATATTGACTAAAGATTAGGTGTAGAGATTGGCTAAAGTGATCTATTAGAAAAGTCGATTAAAGCTCATGGATAAAATTAAGTGATTGGTAAAATGAATTTTATTGCGCCTGTTTTTTTCGTGGGATCAGGGTGAGAGCCATCCCTCCGAAAATGAGGAGAATGCCGATCCACTGTTCGATAGATGGTATAAATCCTGTGATGAAGATATCCATTAAAATAGCGACTAAAGGATCTAAAAAGACTAAAATCGCAATCATTTGGGTGCTGAGGTAGCGAATCGAATCAAAAAAGAGATAGAAGACAATGCCGGTATGTACAAAGCCTGTAATGAGAATATAAGTCCAATTAAGACGGGTGAGTCCTTCAAAAAGTGAGAGATCGACAAAGGGAAGAAGCAGTAGTGCGCCAAATGCGACTTGAATCGTCGTAATAGCGTAGGAGCTTGCATATTTAAAGCCTTTGCCGGTCAGTGTTAAAAGTGCATAAAAGAGTGCGGATAATAGGCCGAAAATTAAGCCTTCAGAGAAAAATTCCGCGATTGAGGCGGTGCGGTTAATCTCGGCAATCGCAAGTGTACCAATAAAGCAGGCGATAATTGCGGAAACAGGAATGAGCGAAAGTCTCTCTTTGTAGATAAAAGCCCCTAAAATCATCACAATCACCGGCGCAAGATGGTAGATCGAAATGGCAACTGTCACGCCACTCTCTTCAATGGCCTTAAAAAAGTAGATCCAATTGAGGATTAAAAATATAGCGCAGATTAGGATTTTGCCGATCTCTTTTGCCACCCAACGTTCCCTGCGAAGTTGTCCTGAGAGCCACCAGAATGTGCCTAAAAAGACCATCGCACAGACACAGCGAATAAAGACCAGCTCAAGCGCCGGAACGCCACTTCGTTCTGAGAAAAAGCCGACAGAGCCAAAAAGGATCATGGCAATGGCCATTTTAGAAAGCGCAGAACGATTATTGAGCGCCGGACTTAAAGTTTGCTCGAGAGACATAAGGTTACTCTTTTGGGGTTAGGCTATGAAGGATGATGAATTTTATCAATATGCTTCATATTGTATGTGGTTATCAATGAGTAGATCGACTTAGGAGCTACTTCGTTATAAGGCTATTTTATATTGTTTATATTGTTTATATTGCGTGATTACTAGAGATATTTAAGTGTATCAGAACAAGTGTATCAGAAATTTTTAGGTTAAATGACAATGAGCTTATCTATTATTACCGGCAATTAAGTGCGAGATTATATAAAGCGCTAGACATGTGATACGCGACAATAAAGCTTTATGATGCAATGTGGTAGAATAGCGCTCCTTGTAGTAATGATGATTTTAACCGTGAGTGATACGAAAGATGACCTACCATTATGAAGACCTGATCAAGATCTTTAATGAGACCTTTTTAGAATGTGAAAATACCATTTTGGTAAAAGGTGATGATGAACCGATCTATCTGCCTCAAGATGAAACATCACCTCATAATCGTATTGTCTTTGCGCATGGTTTCTTTCAAAGCGGATTACATGAAATCCACACAACTCTTTATAGGTTGACATGCTAGTAACCTCATATTGTTACTATGTACAAATTTATAGGAGGATTGAATGAAGGGAAAAGTTTCATTAAATGATTTATTCAAATCTAAGGCAAAGGTCGTTTACTTAAATAGTTTCTATTTAGCGGATTTAATATGGAGTTCTAGAGATGTAGGGGATGGTTGTAGTGAATACGATCTCCACTTCTCAAAGAAAAGTGAAACATATCCTAAAATGCCAGTAATTTTACAATCCAATAGTCTACCTTGGGATATTGGTAATACTTATTTACTGAGCTTATTAACTCAGCCTAGTTTGCCTAATTTGAAAACAATTTCGTCAAAAGCAATTTGTCTAAAATATTACCTACAGTATTTGGAAGATACTAATCAATCTATTCTAGATTTACCCGCTAAGTACTATGAAAGAGTCACTCAGAAATTTAAATTCTTTCTGAGTGAAGCAGTTACTAGTAATGGATTTAGTATTTCTTATATTAATAATATCTTATCTACGGTTGTCGACTTCTATTCTCAGATCGAACGAAATGGGTTACTGCCACAAGCTAGCATTGAAAATTCTCCATTTACGCAAGCCAGCAGAAAAGTAATGGTAGAAAATCAGGTCGGCTTATTAAGAGGAATCGATGTACTTACAAGTGATCTAAGAATTAAAGGTGGTAGAAAAACTGAAGTAGAAATTGGCAGAATAAGAGATGGCGGGAATTTAAGGCCTTTAACGAATCAAGAGCAAAAGGTTATTTTTGAGGGATTTAAGAGCAATTTAGCTTCAATTGAGTTGGAGTTAATGATCAGGATAGCTTTGGAAACAGGAGCAAGACAACAAACCATTTGCACATTAAGTCTTGGCTGTATAGAGAAGGCATCTGATGAGTTAGAGGTAGATCCGGCATTAAATTCAGTTGTTGTGCATGCAGGATATCGCTATCCTGCCGATACTAAAGGTGGAAGTCATAATCGTTTAGTGTTTAGCCGAAAGTTAATTGAGGATTTAATGAATTATATTTATTGCGAAAGAGCAGAACAGAGAAGAAGTAAGAATAATAGTTTTTTTGGTAACGATCTTAATAATTATGTGTTTTTAACTCGCAATGGAAATCCTTATTTCTCTGCCCAAAGAGAAGTTATTGCTAGACAGCAGTTAGAGAACATAGGGGATCAATTAGATTCGGTAATGAATACTAAAAGTGGCCAAGCATTAAGAACAGAGTTAATCAGATTTATTGAAAAACTGAAAAATATCGATGAAACTTTATGCTATTTTTCTTTTCATGATCTTAGGGCAACTTCGGGAATGAATATTGTCCGAAATTTAAGGAAGAAAAATTACCCTGATTCTAAAATTTTTGATTATGTTAGACAACATTTAAATCATAGGAATATTAATATTACTGAACGGTATTTAAATTTTGATAGTGAAATTGAAGAGTTTAATGATATTCAGGAATCATTTAGTGCGATCTTTGATAAGGGGATATACTAGATGATAGTTGCTTTTGAAAAAAGAGAGGCGTTTGAATTAGATCTAAAAAGTATGTCTACGGCTAAAAATATTCAAAACATGATACTTAAAGGAGTTAAGTCTGATGGGGGAATTTTTAGGGTAGATTTCGGAAGAGTTTGTTACACGAAGAGGGAAGAGGATCTCCATAGCTATTTTGATTCATCTAATCAATATACAGTAGCTAGAGTAGATGTTAGTTCATTATCTAAAGATAGAATTCAATGGATTAGTAGATATTTAGAATATCTATCTAAAAAGAATTTAAGGAATGAGTCTATCCGGTCAACATTATATCAGGTAAAACAGTTTTTTAATTATTGTGATTTTGAAGGTACGCAGCCAACAACATTCGATGATTTAATTGTGAATTATCAAAGTTATCAGTTAGTACTTTTACAGAAAGTAAGGAGTACAATATACAGCGCATCCACTGTATATAAGTTATTGAGTGTAAACAGAGAGTTCATTCAAATTGCGTTTAACCTTTCTGATGCAGAAATTTTAGCATTTATTCCAAAGCCTCGTCATAGAGAAACTACTCTAAAGACTAGAGATTCTAGTTTAGATGATTTAGAAAAGTATATCCAAACTTGTATTTTATGCTTTAACCATTTTGCTGATTCAGTTTTAGAGAATAGATATCCTGTACAAGTAAAACTATTAGATTCAGATGATGAGTTTTTATATTGGCATGCGCCTTCCATACAGGAATTAAAGAGTATCCCCAATTGTCTTGATAAAGCTGGAAATTTAGCAGCATTTTCTGATATTGAGAAAGCGCTATCTTGTTATTTTGAAAGTGATAGGGCTAGAAAAGATTTTTATAGGCACTCACTAGTTCGTAATAGAGAAAAGTGGATGAACGATTCTTTCTGTCCTAGAAAAATTTATGCTTATAATTTTAGTGTGTATTGTTTTTTTAGGATTTATGTGGCATTTACAGCAGCCAATGTTCAACCAAGTCTTGATCTAAAAATATCTGACTTAGATGTTAGTAAAATAGGAAGCGGCTCATTTGCAAAGATATATAAACATAGGGCTGGAAAAAAGGTTCATTTCACATCCTCAAGTTATTTAAAACGTTTACTTTTGAAGTATTTAAAGCTCAGAAGTTGGGTCAATGATCAAGAATACGCTCAAGATCAAGAAGTAGATGATTATTTATTTGTCGGTATTAGTGAGCGCAAAAAAATGATTAGACTACTTCAGAATGCTGGTTGGTCAACTATGACTAACTCTTTGTTTTTCAAGAGGATTAAACCTATATCCTTGAGGGAAATAAGGGGGTTAGCTGGGGAGTATGTTATCAAGCAATCAAAGGGGAAATTATCCTTAGTTGCTAAGAAACTGAATAACACTATAACAGCAGTTGCAAAATCTTATACATCTATTGATTTGGAATCACAGGCTATTGAAATGAATGAGTTTCATGAGGGTGTGAGTTTGAAAATACAGCAATTTAATAGAGATACTTGCGATATTATTCCTATCAATATTGTCGAAGAAAATCATGTAAGTGGTAAGGTCGAGAGAATAGCAACAGGATCTTGTTCTAATTTATCCTCTGTAGACCCCATTAGGGCTACTGGGTTTAACAAAAATGCCCCTGACCCTGAGTGTGGAACATTTGAAAGCTGCTTGTTTTGTAAGTTTTTTTCCCTTCACTTGGATTTTGAAGATATTCATAAGTTATTGAGTCTGAAAGAGGCTTTGTTGAAAACATCTATTATCCGTAATGATCCTGAACATTTTAATGTTGCGGTAGAGCCGTCTATTTATAGAATTAGCGAGATTGTTGAAAATCTACAGAATCAAAAGCCTGACACTAAAAATTTAGTGGATGATGTTAAGAACACTATAGAGATGGGAATTTATAATGATAATTGGACCAAGCAAATTATGATGCTAGAAAAAGTAATTAAAGAGTCTAATGAGGAGTTGGCATGATTGTGATGATGCGTGAATCCTCAGTGAAAGAAGTTATATTGCCCGTAGAGTCACTTGATTGTATGTCTGATATCCCCCTAGATCTGGTCGTTACTATTACAAGGGATGGTAAACCCCTATCAAGATTTGCAGACGATGTTTGGGACTATAGTGCAACGAGTGTTTCTCAAAAAACATTGAATTTTCGGGGGAAAATAGAATCGATACTTTTACGCAATGGATCTGCAATTGATAATCCTGATATCCTTAATAAGGCGATAACACAGTTTAAAGGGTTAATTTTACACTGGATTAATGCAATAGGAGGGTGTTCTATTTCTAAGTTAAATGGTGATACTACAGCTTTAGGGTATTTGGTTGCTCATAGTCTTGTGGTTGAACAAAATGTTGAAAGTGTTTTTTCTAACCCAATGTCTATAGAGTTTATGATTAAACATATATCTACAGAAAAACAAATTGGGATTTTTTTAGCCAAAATACAACGATTTGTTGACACCGTTTTAATGCAAAATATAAATCCATTTTGGTTGAAATATCAACCATCTAGTGAGTTTTTGGATAAGTTGAAAAACAGTCGAAAAATGTTTCCTGAAACGACAGAAAGCACACAAACATTATTAATACCATCAAATATATATCAGGTTTTTTTACGTAAAATTATCGAAGACTTAACTCTTTTTACTGAATTTAAAGAGAAAATAAGCTATGTTTTTTCAAAAAGAGCTTTAGCAAGAGATCAGGGATTAACATTAGATGATGGGAATATTCAGGATAATATTACGAGAAATCAGAGTGGAAGAATACAGTATTATTGGCGACTTCTTATAGAAGACGATCAGAGGCTATCATTCATTTTAAAAGAATTGGTCGATGTAGGCATATCTAAGGATAACTCTTGGTCGGGAATTATACGAAGTATTAGCCTTTGGCAAACTAGATGTATCGTATTGATTGCTGCTTTTACAGGAATGCGGAAAAACGAAATTTTAGCAATACCACTGAATGGATTAAGTTATTTAAAGACGGTTCAGGGAAATATTCCGGTGGTATGGTCTACAACAACAAAGCTCGAGGAAAATGGGGCTCCTAGGTTTACTAAATGGGTCACTAGTAATATTGTTCAAATTGCCTTTGATGTTGCTAGAACTATTACTACAGGAATACTTGAGTTTTCAGGCAGTTCTAAGGCGATCATTGATAATGAACGAAATGTACCATTATTTATGTCAGTTGAAAAAGGAAAAACAGGAATACCTCATCCCAGTTTTGATTTCACAGTTACCAACTTAGCTCTAGATCAGTTGATAAAAGGTTATTATCGTAAAGAGCTCATGATATCCAAATACGACATAGAAGAGCTAGAATGGTTCTTATATGGCAAAGAAACTCCAACGATACAGGAAGGGGGAATTTGGCCATTAGCACTCCATCAATTTAGACGATCTTTAGCTGTTTATGCCGCCGGTAGTGGCAAGGTATCCTACCCAACATTAAAAAGCCAATTAAAGCATATTAGCCTTGTTATGACTACTTATTACGCAGATTCTAACTCAAGAGCAATTGACATTTTGAGTAATGATAATGGAGTTAAATCCTTAAAATCTGAATGGAAAGAGGCTAGAGCTAGGATGGAATCAGACAGCCTTTATAGTATTGTTAATAGTGATATTCCCCTTTCAGGTATTGCCGGTAAAAAATTAAGTATCCAAAGAATTACAGGAGAGTTACCTGAATTTTTAGAATCTCGTAAGGAAACAGCTAAAGCTGTTAAAAATGGAAAAATACGATATAGGCCTACGATGGTTGGCGGCTGTATGTCTCAAAAACCATGTAATAAAGGCGCAGGGGTTCTTGCATCAGCATGCGTTAGCTGTGAAAATGCTGTTTTTCTTCCTGGTTCTAGGGAAGCTTTGATACAAACGAAAGAATTTTATCAAAATCAATTAAAGACTAAATTACCTAATCGAGCTAGGGAAGAGTATGAGTTAAATATAAAACGCATTGATAGTTTTATGGCTAGCCTCACTGATACTACTTATTAAACTAGAGAAAATAAAAGGCCGCATATGGATAAGTTTTTGAAAGAAATAGAAAATAGTATTTATGATGAACTAAATAAAGAGCAATTGATTAATCAAATACCGTCTAAGAATTACATTAGAGATATAGCTAATGAAAAATCAATATTTATGTCAAATTTTCAAACAATAGGAAAATCTGTAGATCATTTTGGTAAAGATAATAAAGTTTTTTACGGGGAGCTGAGCGAAAGATCTATCAAGCTAATATCAGAAATTAGAAGAAAATATAAGAAGCTTGAGTCTTTTGCTCAAAGAAAAGATATTGTAAATAATCTAGAGGCATGGAAGCTTTTAAATGAGGGGTTAAACTATCTTGCAGGAGATCTGACGCTATTATCAGAATGGGAAAACCATTATTCATAGTTATTTTGTGTTGGATGGTCTGCTCTATTCATATCACCAGATTAACATCTGGGTTTATATGATAAGACTTACATAAGGTAGAGCATTTGAAAGGAGCATATAGGGGGGGATGTTTCTCGTTAAGTATGCATAAATTACTATATAGGTATACATATGGAAATTAGTAAGATAGAGCAGGAGTATTGGGATGCTTTAGAGCGATTACAGAGTGGTAAAAGCCATATTGTAGATACTAAGTCTGCAAGGTTTAGATTCACTAAAGATGCAGTAGGGCGTGAAGCTGGAAGGGGTAAGGGGTATGTTAGATATGAGCGTTACCCCCAGCTCTGTGATGAAATTGCTGAAGCAGAAAAAAATAGAGTACAGAATGCCCCAATAGTTAATGATCATAAATCGAAGTTGGAGAGAGAAATTCGGCTCAAAAAAGATGCCCGAGAAAAGTATAATCAACTTAAAGAAGAGTACGATAAGTTGATGATTGACTACATAAACATAATGAGAAAGAATCTTGAGTTGGAAACAGGACTAGAAGAAGGCAAAGATATGAAACTTAAGTTAGTTACAAGTAAGGGGAAATCAGTTTAATGATGAATACTTTAAATGATGATGAATTATGTGCTGTGTTGATACAAAATTTATCTGAAGCCCTTCCAGAATTAGAGATACAAGGAGGTGCTGACGAACCATTTTATGAGGCAGCAAAAGATGGTAAGAAAGCAGTATTGTATTTTAGGGATAATTATCCCCGTAGTCTGCTCCATGAATTATCTCATTATTGTTTAGCTGGTGATAGACGTCGAAAGCTAGATGATTTTGGTTATTGGTATTTTCCTTGTGGTAGAACAGAGGAAGAGCAATTGCTTTTTGAGCAAGTTGAGGCAAGACCACAAGGATTGGAGAAAGCAATGTGTGAAGCCATAGGGATAAAATTTAGTCCAAGTTTGGATGATTTTTCTGGAAGGCCTGCTTCAGATAGCTTTTTGAATAAGTTAGATAGTACATATAATGAGATGCATACATCAGCACCTCCTACGGCTAAAATAGTGTTGCAAACATTATCGAAAATTAATAATCAATCCGTTAAGGATTCCGAGAATATTTAATTTTGAGGCATAAACCTATAAGAACGTAGAAGCCGTCTTATTTTGAGATTTCTGTTATCATCTAGTAATAATAAAATTTAATCAAATTACTAGATGAAGTGCTACGTCAGATCAAAACTCAAGAGCCCCTTATAGTACGCTTTGTGCGTACTGGTATCTTACACTCGATGAAATGGGTATCAATGTGTATAAAAATCTATCTTCTAGAAATAGTGTTTTATATATCCCCTTTAAAACCTCGACTCTGACGACAGTTAGATAGTTGTATATTTACTTTCACCATCTGATGCACGATCTCTGTAACAGCTAAATATATAAGGAATTCCAAAATGGCAGATTTTAAAAAGATAGAACAATTAGAAAAACGATTATGGACAGCTGCGGATTCACTACGAGCTAACACTGGGTTAACTGCTCAAGAATACTCTCGCCCAATACTGGGTTTGATATTCTTGAAATATGCTGAGTACCGTTTTATGCTAGCAAAAGATAAGCTTGCTGATCAAGCTATCTCACGTCGCCGTGGTAGCGATGGCCTAAAATCGAAAATTCAAGCTGAAGGCGCAATGTATGTGCCGGATGAGGCACTTTACTCGAAGCTATTAGCATTACCTGAAGGCTCCAATATTGGCATCAAAATTAATATACGGCTTGACCAGGATCTGAAGGATAGGTCTTTTTCTGTTCTAGAAAGCTATGGACTAACGCCTTCACAAGCCATAAGACTGTTCTTGAACCAAGTCGCCGATACCAATGCGATTCCTCTGTCTTTTGACTATCAACAACCTAAGCTCAACGCGCAAACACTCGCTGCTATTGCAGAGGTCGCGAGCGGTAAAGGCACTAAGTACAACAGCTTTGGTGATTTGATGGATGAGTTAGAAGGCGAGGCTGATGAGATCCATTGAAGTATCCAGTCAGTTTAAGAGAGATGCCAAAAAGAATTATCTAAGCTTGCTCACTCCTGCATGGGGCGAGGTGCTTAATTGTTTGACGGGTGGTGTGTCAAAAAGTATGCTGATTAAAATTTGAATAATTTTTGAAGTCTTGAAAGCCCTATAGAATCAGAGAACTTCGCATAGATTTCTTATTGGCTTTTATCGCCAGCATACTTTTTAGAACACCACCGTTTGACGAACGATATACCGCTACCGGCTAAATACAAAGACCATGCGTTGACCGGCAATCATAAAGGGTTTAGGGATTGTCATATTAAGCCTGATTTGGTGCTTATCTACTGTGTTCAGAGCGATACGGTAGATTTTGTTAGGCTGGGTAGTCATTCAGAGGTGTTTGATTAGTTTATTTTAAGTGGTTCCATAATCACAGTCTGTTTTAAGTAGTCTGTTAATAGGCTTTTGGGGTGAAACAGCTGGTTCCGCTGGGGTATACCCTAAAATCAACAATCCAAAATAAGCTAAGTTAATAATGAATGAGATATAATTATGCTATTAAATATACTTGTTAATTACATATTATATAGGGTCTGTTGCACATTCATAATTTTAACCAAATATAAGCACATGCTAAAGCCACATTACTTATATAACTATTTT
>CANRON010000060.1 GCA_947632245.1 uncultured Ignatzschineria sp.
TTTTTGACTCAAGTCGCACAAAAAAGAAAATGTGCCAAAGTTTATTGGCATACTCAAGAAACCAACCATACAGCACAACGTCTTTATGATTGGATTGCTGTAAAACCGGGAATGATTAAATATGACATTCCCCTTTAACTATAAACGAGAGGAGAACACGCCTTCAAATAGCATTTAAATTCAAATTTATTATTAACAATCGTTAAAAAAAATCTTACTCGTGTGGTGCGAATAATCATGGTGGACGTACTTAACGTCCACTTTTTTCATTGACTAAAATTGATGATTGCGCATTAAATGAGTTTATCTATCATTTGCGATAGGCTGTCACGATGAGCTATCATAAGTAATCGATTCATTTGGTGAGAGAATAAAATAATGTCTATTTTTGATAAACGTGTCACTTATAAGCCTTTTGAATATCCGGGGATTTATCAATTTACCGAAGCAATCAATAATGCGTTTTGGGTGCATAGCGAGGTTGATTTCACAGCGGATACGCAAGATTTCTATTCCCATTTATCACCTGCTGAGCGCTCTGCGATTAAAAATAGCCTGCTCGCAATTGCGCAGATCGAAGTTGCCGTGAAATCATTTTGGGGCAATCTCTATCACCATTTTCCAAAGCCAGAATTTAATGGACTAGGCAGCACTTTTGCGGAATGTGAATTTAGACATTCAGAAGCATACTCACGTCTTTTAGATGTTTTAGACTACAACGATGAGTTTGATAGACTACTTGAAGTGCCCGTTATTAAGGCGCGTGTTGAATATCTTTCGGAAGCGTTAAAGTTCTCTAATAATATTGAAGATCGTCAAAAGTATGTCACGTCTTTAATTCTGTTCTCGCTCCTGATTGAAAACGTGTCGCTCTTTAGCCAGTTTGCGATTATTCTGTCGTTTACGCGCTTTAAGGGCTGGATGAAGAATGTAAGTAACATAATTGCTTGGACATCGATAGACGAGCAGATTCATGCTAATGCCGGTGTGTATATCATCAACACGATACGTAAAGAGTTCCCAGATTTCTTTGATGCGGAAATGAAGGTGCATGTGGAAGAAGTTGTGAGACATTCGCTTAAAATTGAGGAAGAGATCCTCGATTGGATTTTTGAAGATGGCGAAATAGAAACGGTGAGCAAACACGATCTTTTGAACTTTATGAAATTCCGTGTCGATGAAAGCTTAGTCAGCATTGGATTTGAAAAGATCTATCACATTAGTCCTGAAGCTTATCAGCCTATGGCGTGGTTTGAAGAAGAAGTATTTGCCAATAGCTTAGATGACTTCTTTGCAAAGCGTCCAACGGATTATACAAAGCACGATAAAAGCATTACTGCAGACGATCTGTTTTAATCAATCTTGCGACTCATCAACGGATTCTCTCATTGCGACTTGATGAATGAGATAGCGCATATTAGCGCTAGTCAGGAACTTTAATAGAGCGTTTTAACATATATAAGATATAAGGTTATTTTTTAAGGAAATAATGAACAACTATTTATTACCTTTTGAATCAGGTGAGTCTGTGATTCAGCATGAAAAATTATGGTGGCTTAACTCAGAGAGTGAGCAGATCTTAAATCGTGGCTATCTCTTAAAAGGAGAGACAGTCAAGGGTGCGATTCACCGTATTACCCAAGCTGCCGCTGATCGATTAAAGCGCCCAGAGCTTCAATCACAATTTGAAGAGATTATAGAGCGTGGTTGGATGAGTTTAAGCTCGCCGATTTGGGCGAACATGGGAACGGAGCGAGGACTGCCGATCTCATGCTTTAACGTAAGTTTGCCGGATAAGATCGAGGGCATTACCCATAAGCTTGGTGAAGTCATTATGCAGACGAAAATCGGCGGCGGGACTTCGGGGTACTTTGGTCATCTTCGTGAGCGGGGCAGTGCTGTCACGGATAATGGGAAAAGTAGTGGTGCGGTAAGCTTTATGAAGCTCTTTGATACGGCGATGGAGACGATCTCTCAAGGCGGTGTTCGTAGAGGTGCGTTCGCGGCATACCTCGATATTGATCACCCAGATTGTGAGGAGTTTTTACAGATTCGTAATATCGGTAACTCCATTCAAAACCTTTTCTATGGGGTTTGCGTACCAGATTATTGGATGCAAGAGATGATTGATGGGGATCGTGAAAAGCGTGAGCTCTGGGCAAAAGTATTGGAAAGTCGCCAAGAAAAAGGCTTGCCCTATATCTTCTTCTCAGACAACGTAAACCGTCATAAACCGCAAGTGTATAAAGATCACAATATGCGCATTAACGGTAGTAATCTCTGTACAGAGATTATGTTGCCATCAAGCCAAGATGAGTCCTTTATCTGCTGCTTATCATCTATGAACCTTGAGCTCTATGATGAATGGAAAGATACAAAAGCAGTACAACTTGCGATTCACTTTTTAGATGCAGTACTGCAAGAATTTATCGAAAAGACAGAAGATAATTACTATCTTGGTGCGGCAAATCGTTTTGCAAAACGCCATAGAGCGCTTGGGCTTGGTGTTTTAGGTTGGCATTCATATCTGCAGAGAAATCGTATTCCCTTTGAAGGCATGGAAGCAAAATTTTTAACAGAAAACATCTTTAAGAATATCCAAGAACAAGCCGAGCTTGCAACGAAAGAGCTTGCGGTGCTCTATGGTGAGCCGGAGCTTTTAAAAGGGTATGGCAGACGTAATACCACAACGATGGCGATAGCACCGACGACTTCATCATCGGCAATTTTAGGGCAGAGTTCACCGGGAATAGAGCCGTTTAGTAGTAACTACTATAAAGCAGGTCTCTCGAAAGGGAACTTCATGCGTAAAAATCGCTATCTCAAGGAGTTGCTTGCGGAGAAAGGGATTGATAATGAAGAGACATGGCGCACGATTATGCTCTCGGGCGGCAGCGTTCAGCATTTAGCAGAATTGACTGAGGAAGAGAAATCGATCTTTAAGACCTTTAAAGAGATCAGTCAGTTAGAGATTATTCAGCAAGCCGCGATTCGCCAGAAGTATATCGACCAAGGGCAGAGTATGAACATTAACGTTCCTTCCGCATTGCCGGTAAAAGAGGTGAATCAGCTCTTTATTGAAGCATGGCGTTTGGGCGTGAAAAGTATCTACTATCAGCGGAGCCAAAGTGTCGCAAAAGAGATGGTGACAAGTTTAGTCTCTTGTGTCAGCTGCGAAGCGTAAAAGATTACTCATAGAATGTATACTAGATCCCACTTTTGAAGTGGGATTTTTCTTGCTACTAGGAATATGCGCTGTAAGATACTATCACTTCAAAGTGAGAATCGACTTTGAGTATAGTCGTGTTCTAGTTTATCCGTTCAATCGAGGCATTAGATGTTAAATATAAGTTCAGCAAAAATAGAGAAGATGATTATTCATCAAGTAGGCAATAAAGGGCGTGAAGAGGGTTGCGTCTTCTCCGCCATGAGCATTATGCCGAGCGAATCATTGGAAGGATTACTGCTGGCGCACTATCTTGCACCTTTATCTGAGCTTGAGGATACCTTTGAGTTTGATCACGAAATTGATCCGTCGCTCAATAGAATCTCTCTCCTTTCAAAAGAGATCTTTGAAACAGATATGCAAGAGCGTAATGCGAATGAACTGTTTCAGCAAGCTTCCATTAAGATTGCGAACCATCTCTATGGCGTAACAAATCACCCGAATATTGCCGGTGGTGATTTTATTATTATCTTGTTTAGCAATATCTTTGAAGGGATGGTAGAAACTTCCGCACTAGGAATCTTTAAAGTAGAGTCGAAAGATGATTATCTCGATATTTATGATAATAACGGCACGTTAGAGTTTGTAGAGAAAGAGGGGATTTCTTTAAAAGATATTCAGAAAGGGGCATTGATTGTTGCGTATGATCAATCTGTTCTTGCAATTGATAGCCTTAAAAAACGGACTAAATATTGGCATGATGATTTCTTGAATTTAAAGCCGAAGCAGACAGAGCTTGCGGAGTTAAAAGCGGGCAATGAAGTATTAAAAGGTTTGAGTAAAAGAATCGAATCGCCAGATCTGCACTTAGCCTTTAACAGAAGTTTAGAAGCGCATTTAGATGCCCATGATGAAATTCGATTCAGCGATTTAGAAGATCTCTCGAAAGCTTATATTGAAGATCAAGATATTAATCGTGTCTTTCATTCAGCGCAGCATAAGGCAGGATTTGAAATTAATCGCAATATTGCAATACCAAGCCAGGAATTCCGAGAGCAATCTCAAAAAATCATGAAAAAAATGCGTGTAGCAGATGGCGTAGATCTCGTTATCAGTAATAAAGATGCCTATCTTAATGGCATTCAAATCGAAGAAACGCCGCGCGGCTTTAGAGCGATTATTGAATTTGATGTGTATGGATCAGAAGAAGAGTCATAACGTCTATAATGACATGACTGTAAAATACAAAGCACCTCATTTTTTTGAAATGAGGTGCTTTTTTGTGATACGTATGATCATGTTATAGCGAGAAATCAATCTCTGGGCCATTAGGGACAATGCCCATAGGGTTGAGGCTTTTATGGCTCTCGTAGTAGTGATGTTTAATGTGAAACATATTGATCGTCTCTTTAAATGCCGGCATTGCATAGAGCGTACGAAGATAACGCCAAATTTCAGGATAATCGCGTATCTGTTTTTTGTTACATTTAAAGTGACTGTAGTAAACGGCATCAAAGCGAATCAAAGTCACAAATAGCCGAATATCGGCTTCTGTGAGTTGATCGCCCACGAGGAAGTGTCGATTTTGGAGATGATCCTCTAGGTAATCCAATGTACTAAATAGCTCTTGATAGGCAAGATCATACGCTTCTTGGGTTGTAGCAAAGCCGCAGCGATAGACACCATTATTAATCGTATTATAGAAACGCTCATTCATCGCATCAATTTCAGGGCGAAGCGCTTCGGGATAATAATCGCCCGAAAGCGCACCGACATCATTAAATGCGCTATTAAACATCCGAATGATTTCTGAAGATTCATTATTAACGGCGGTATTGTTCTTTTTATCCCATAATAGAGGAACGGTAACAATGCCGCCGTGCGCTTCATAATCGGGATCTGCTTTGCTGTACAATTCAGCGAGAAGCTTTGCGTTGTATAAAGGATCTCGTTCTGCGCCATTTTCAGCTTCAAAGTGCCAACTTTCAGGGCCCATTCGCCAATGAACAACGGTGATCGGGATAAAATCTTGCAAGCCTTTTAAGTTTCGCATAATCAGTGCTCTATTAGCCCAAGGGCACGCAAGACTAACATAAAGATGGTAACGATTTTTGTCCGGGGTAAAACCGCCGCTGCCTGAAATGCCAGGCGCGCCATCTTTTGTAATCCAATTCCGAAATAGACTCTCTTTTCGTTTGAAGCTACCTTTTATCTCGTTTGTCATAAGCACCTCTGGATAATGTGAGTAGTAATCATACTAACATAGCGCTAGAATTGTATTAATGCCGAAAGCGGCCTTTCTGAAGTGCTTTAGGTTCATCAATGAGGGGTTATTGCCGAAGATCTCTTTTTTGCACGTGTGGATTGCAGGAAATAAATTCGAGACCTGCTTCGCCCATCATTAGTTTATTGTCGATAATGCGATAGAAAGATTCCCGAGTACCTGAGGATTGCGAATAATCGGGTGAAAATTGAAAGAAATTCGCCATACCGCCAAAAGCTTCTGGCGTATTCATATCCTCGTTATCTGCCAGTTTAAGATTCGGGAAGCTTTCGGTATAAGTCATCATCCAACCATTTAAGCGCACAGTATCGCCGGCAATTTTGAGGATGAATTGTGAGTCATCCTCGATCTGTGGGTGTGCGCAAAGCACGGGATCTGTAACCCATGTACCGATGAAATTCCGATGAATAATATCAGCGCCGGGTTCAGATTGAATCTTCATACGGGCAAGCTTAGGATTATGCGCTGAAAATAGATAGAGCGGTAATTCTAGTTGCTTGCCATTATTCTGTTTTTCCCGCACGTTCGTGATTTCAAATTCATGAAGCCCTTCGATACATTCTGTTTCAAGAAGTGAAAAAGTTGTGCGCGTTGAGTTTGAGTCGCCGAAAGCTTCTATTTTCAATAGATGGCTGCTAATAGGCTGACCAAACACATCATTGGCACGAAGCGATAATTCAAGCTCATTAAAGGAAGAACCCATAGCACCGGTACCATTATCCGCTTTAAATAGATAAGCGCAAAACCCTTGGCTCGCAAAGTTACTATCAATATGAGAAATAGCTGCATAGCGATTATTATCTGCGAAACTGATTGTCGGTAGGAAGATAAGTATAGCGCCAATAAACATATTCTTAATGTTTGTCATAATCACCTTTTAGCTAATTACTTAATTTTTATCTGATAAATTCGGCTCTCTTCGCCCCAAGGATGAAAGCCTTGGCCGATATAGGTAAAGCCCATGTTTTCGTAATAACCGGTGAGTTCGGTGCAGAGCTGTAATGTAGGATAGCCTAGCTTTTTTGTATCTTGCATGACGCGTTTTACGAGAATTTTACTATAACCACGACCGCGGTATTCTTCATCAATAAATAGAGATGAGAGCCAAGGAAACAGATCCATTCGGCTAATGAAATCATTGGTAATGAGCCCCACGCAGCCCACAATTCGCTCATTATCCATCAGGGCATACCACTGCGGCAGACCTGTCGCGCTATCTACACTATGAATCAAACAATCGCGATACATCGGCAATGTGTTTTCATTCCCCCATGCATCGGAGATATAGCGCAGAATCATTTCAAGTTTTTTTGGCGCTTCATTGAGGGAGATAACTTTCATATTAAGACCTTTATGGGATAATTTGTACCAAATGAATGGTTTAAAGGCTACTATAACTTTTAATGACTATTCTCGGTCAAATTTTAGTAAAACATATCCCCAATAAAGCGCTTTTTAATCCGCATCACAGCTTTCGCGATCGGTTATTAATGTGTATTGATCAATTGGAAATACCGCTTCACCCAAATTTAGCATTAAACGATTTGCCCAACCAAATATGGAAACAGAGTGAATCAAATCTAAGATTTCGATCTCATTTAAACCCGCATCTTTGAGTGCTTGAATATATTTGGGATCGAGCTCGCCGGGCATTTCGGTTAATGCGGTTGATAAAGCAATAATGGTTCTGTCTTTTTCCGTTTGCGCCGCTGTTGCCGGGTTTTCAAAAATAGGTTTAACCATATCCCGGCGTTTTGATGTCATTACAAAGCGTTGCGCATGCACGGATGCGCAGTAGACGCAGCCGTTAATCTGAGACACGGTTAAAGCGCCGAGTTCACGCTCTGCACGATCTAAGCCGCCGAGGGCATACATGATTGCATTATAAGTGGTAGATCTATGGTGAAGGATTGCGGGTTGATGCGCGAGAAGAAGATAATAATCCATGGTTTTTGCTTGAGGGTGACTCACTTCTAGAACTTCAATCTGTTCCGCCGTCGCATTATCTAAATCTACTACATCTAGCCAAGCTTTCCAGCCGAGCATCTCATTGGTAAATCCATTGGCTTTGATTGCTTTGAGGGTATTACTCATAATTATTTCTCCTCTAAGCTTTTCATGGCTTTTAAGCCAGAGACTAATCGAATCTGGTAGGACAGAAAAGCAATCAGCTGCGCTAAAGCAATACTATCGGGCGTTGAAATGCCGGCATTTGTGAGCGCGAGTAGCGCATTTTTATCGCCTTCAATCGGATTGAGCATTAAGGTTCTCGTAAATGTCAGGATTGCTTTTAGAGCGGTATCGGTGAGTAAAGATAGGTCATCATTTAGAACTGCTTGTAATGATACTTCATCGATCTTTTCTCTATTCGCTTGCTCTAAATAATGTTCAGTCAGTTCTTTCGCACTTGATAATTGGCTAGCATAAAGAGCAACTAGCCAGCGAGTTGAGAGGGCAAGCGAGAGATCTTCATTAAAAATAGCATCATAGCTCTCTTGCGTACCTGTCAATACTTCATTTCTAAAGTGGCGAGCAGCATAAGTATTACTGCCGACTTCTAATCCGACTAATGCATCGATGAGATCAACATCATGATTCAATGATGATTGGGTCATTATATTCTCCTTTGGGGTTTCATTTTCAAGATTTTATTGTGAATATTTTACAATTTCGCCGTTAATTATACCGTAAAGCATATAAGATATGTATTTTTAGTATGCAATTGTGTTTTTTGATGAATGTACCTACTTTTAATAGGGTGTAAAGAAGTCTCGAATATAGATGTGTTAATGAGGATAAATATAGCTGACAAGTTTTCGCCTATAAATGTGTATATACCTTGCATTACAGCCATTACCTATTTTATTTTTTAAGGCTTTTTAAGCAATCTTTTTTAAAAGAATCTTTCGGAAAATTGCGTCTCAAATCCCTACTATGAATTTTGCTCAACATTGTGTGAAATTAAATCAATTTTATTCACGTTATGAATTGCTATGATTAATTTACACAGCAACATTGAAGTTTTATCACAGAGGTTAGGAGCACATTACAATGAGTCACCAGTTTACATATGCCATTAAGCGCATTAATTTCGATGAAAATTATCTTCCAGCGAACAGTACACGTTTGACCACCAACTTTGCTAACTTAGCAAGAGGCGAGTATCGCCAGGAAAATCTACGTAATACGATTGCGATGATGAACAGTCGATTTAATGATATGGCGCACTGGGATAATCCGAATGGTGATCGCTACTCAATTGAGCTCGAGATTGTATCAGTGGAAATGGATATTAATAATAACAATGAAGCATTTCCCATTATCGAATTACTGAAAACGAATATTGTCGATCATGTGACGGGTCAACGTATTGAGGGGGTTGTGGGGAATAGCTTCTCTTCTTATGTTCGTGATTATGACTTTAGCGTTGTGTTGTTAGAGCATAATAAAAATAAGGAGCAGTTTTCAATCCCTGAGGGCTTTGGTGATTTACACGGCAAGCTTTTTAAAGATTTTGTGAACTCTCCGACTTACAAACAAAACTTTAAAAAAGCACCCGTGATCTGTTTAAGTGTTTCAAGTAGTAAAACATATCATCGTACAGAGAACACGCACCCAATTTTAGGGGTGGAGTATGTTCAAAATGAATATTCCTCAACGGATGCCTATTTTGAAAAAATGGGCCTAAAGGTGCGTTACTTCATGCCGCCGAACAGCCTTGCGCCTTTTGCGTTCTATTTTAGTGGGGATCTTTTAGCGGATTACTCTAATCTTGAACTCATTAGCACAATTAGTACGATGGAGACTTTCCAAAAGATCTATCGCCCTGAGATTTATAACGCAAATGCTGCGGCAGGAAAATGCTACAAACCGAGCTTAAATAATTCAAATCACTCATTAACGCAGATTTTTTACGATAGAGAAGAACGTGGTCAATTAGCGGTGAAGCAAGGTAAATTTACGGAAGAGTACTTCATTAAACCGTACCAAGCTATTCTTGAAGAATGGTCGAATAATTGCGCGCTTTAGAATAAAAACGATAATTATAAAAGGAACTCACTTATGAAAATTTTATTACCAACCTCAACAGCAGGTAGCTTACCAAAACCATCATGGCTTGCAGAGCCTGAGAAGCTTTGGTCGCCATGGAAGCTCGAAGGGGAAGATCTGCTTACGGCAAAACAAGATGCATTATTGGTTGCGTTGCAAGATCAGCTTCATGCCGGCATTGATATCGTCAGCGATGGCGAGCAGACACGTCAGCACTTTGTCACGACATTTATAGAGCACTTAAGCGGCGTTGATTTTGAAAAGCGTGAAGTTGTGAAAATCCGCGATCGATATGATGCCAGCGTTCCGACTGTTGTCGGGGCTGTAGAAAGACAAAAGCCCGTGTTTGTAGAAGATGCTAAGTTTTTACGTAAGCATACAAAGCAACCGATTAAGTGGGCATTACCCGGGCCAATGACGATGATTGACACGTTGTATGACAATCATTATAAAAGCCGTGAAAAGCTTGCTTGGGAATTTGCGAAAATTTTGAATCAAGAAGCAAGAGAGCTAGAAGCTGCGGGCGTGGACATCATTCAATTTGATGAGCCGGCATTTAACGTCTTCTTTGATGAAGTCAATGATTGGGGAATTGCGGCTTTAGAGCGCGCGATTGAAGGATTGAAGTGCGAAACGGCTGTGCATATCTGCTATGGTTACGGCATTAAAGCGAATACAGATTGGAAGAAAACACTCGGATCAGAGTGGAGACAATATGAGGAAGTATTCCCGAAACTGCAAAAATCTAATCTTGATATCATCTCATTAGAGTGTCAAAACTCACGAGTGCCGATGGATCTGATTGAACTGATTCGTGGTAAAAAAGTGATGGTGGGCGCGATTGATGTTGCGACAAATGAGATTGAAACGCCGGAAGAAGTTGCCGAAACACTTCGTAAAGCACTTCAGTTTGTTGATGCAGATAAACTCTACCCTTCGACAAACTGCGGAATGGCACCTTTATCTCGTCAGGTAGCCAGAGGTAAATTACATGCATTAGCAGCAGGTGCTGCAATTGTTCGCGGCGAACTTTAGTATCCCGAACAAGATGTCATAAGATGTAGGAATCAGGGCTACCCGTTTAAAGCGGTAGCCTTTTTTATGCGCCGAGATAAATCCGCGAATATCAGCGCGCGTGATTATCAGGTGTCTTCAGTAGTTAATATCAGTAATTCGCATAAATATTATAAATAAAAAAAGACAGCTATTACTCAATTTAGGATAAAAGAAATGGTAAACACAACAGACTTTAGAGATGCGATGTCTCTGTTAACGGGAGCGGTCAATGTCATCACGACAAAAGGGGCATCTGGTCGCCATGGTTTTACGGCATCAGCCGTTTGTAGCGTGAGCGATACGCCACCGACATTATTGGTATGCATGAACAAAGCTTCGAGCTCCCATCCCTATTTCATTGAAAATAAAATCTTAACAGTGAATGTATTAGGGGCAGAGCATCAGCATATCTCCAAAGTCTTTTCCTCAAAAATGAGCCCAGAAGAGCGATTTGAACACGGCAATTGGACAGCGCTAGAAACAGGGGCACCGGTACTAGAAGATTCATTAGTGAGCTTTGATTGCCAAATCGAACAAATCCAAGAGGTGGGAACACATACAATCTTCATTTGTGGTATCCAAGCCATTCAGCAAAATGGACAAGATCAAGGCTTGGTATACTTTAAACGGGGTTATCATCCTGTGGGTGAATTCGGTATCGCTTGAGTAATTGTCAATAAATCGAGCAATGCACAAGTAAAAAGCCACTCTCTTGGAATGGCTCTCTAGTGGATTGATGAGGATGGTTAGATTGTTTCTATTTTCGTATGGTAGTTATAACTATCTTCAGGGGTCGTCTTTCT
>CANRON010000061.1 GCA_947632245.1 uncultured Ignatzschineria sp.
GCTAAGAAGAAGAAGACTTCTAATCCTGTCGGGATTGAGAGCGGAATAATCACGCGCCGAATGGTCTGTAATGGACTCACGCCTGTACTTTCCCCCACTTGCTCATACTGCTTTGGCATTTGATGAAAGTGTATGGAGAAAGTTAAGAACACCACTGAAAATAGATGAATCGTGGTATTTAGCGTTAAAAATGCCATATTCCCGCGAAAATGATTAAACAGATCAGGCCAAGCGTTGATCATAAAGAGATAGGCAAGCCCGAGCACTGTGCCCGGAATCGCAATCGGCAGGAGTGCAACCAAGGAGAGCGTATTTTTTAGCCCGGACTGCAAACTGCTCCGCATAACTAGATAACTGCTGACAAAGGCCAATATTGTCCCCAATAGACCGACAGATAGGGCCAATTTTAACGAGTTAAAATAGCCGCGCCACTCAAATCCGATCGCTGCAAAGTCGTAGTTAGCCCACGTCAATGTGAGGTCATAAGGCCAAAAGTTAATAAAGGAGCCATACACAACCATTCCTAAGATACCGACAAGCCCAAGCGCCACAATCCAGCTCCCTGCGCCAAAAAAGAGCCGCTGCTTTAAGCCAAAGCGATATTGTAAGCCGCTATTTTGCATTGGCTTCATATCCTTTTGCTTAAATCGAATATAGACATCAATACCCGCCGCAATAATGACAGGAATAAAGAGTAGTAAGCTCAGCGCCGCACCCATGCCAAAGTTTTGCTGACCAATCACCTCTTTATAGATCTCAGTTGCAAGGAGAGATACTTGTCCGCCCAGAATCTTCGGCACACCGAAATCCGTGAGGCTTAAAATAAAAATGACAATAAAGGTATTAAACAACGCATACTTGATATTCGGGATCGTGATACTACAAAACTTTTTAAATTCTGATGCGCCCAAAGTATCTGCCACCCGATAGAGCGTATTATCCACATTTTGCATCGCCGTTGAGAGCATCAATACCCCATGCGGAATCGTAAATACTACGCAACCGATGATCACGCCCGTAAATCCATAGAGCTCAAATCCGGGGATTTGCGCCGAGATAATCCCCTGATTCCCCAACAGATAAATCAACCCTAACGCCGGAAAAAGCGAAGGGACATAGAGCGGGAAAATTGAAATCGTCTTGATCAACTTTCGCCCGGGGATATGAAGTTTTTCAATGCCATAAGCAATGCCGGTTGCTAAGACGATATTAATGGCGGCAACAATTGTACTGACCAGCAGTGAATTCGTAAGCGCATTGATCAACCGAGGTTGTGCAAAAAAGGCGCGGATATTATGGAGCGTGAAGCCCTCTACACCAGATGCTTGTAAGCTTTGCACAAAAAGCAGACGTAAAGGCTCAATTACGCCAACGCCTAAAAAAAGCAGCACAAGCCCATAAACAGTATATTGCAGATAACGATGATTATGCATAATCGCTCATCATGCCTTTTTTAGGCGAAACCGTGACATACTTTTCCGTTTCTAAATCTAAGGCATGAAACTCCGCATAAGGCATATCTGCGTATATGAATGTTTTTTGATCAGGATGCAGTAACGTTAAGCGATAAAACGCACCCATAAATTGACGATCAAACACTTGGAAGATAATCGCATCAGGTTTTTCGAGAATCGTTTCATTCGCAGGCTCAATATTAAAATGCTCGTAGCGAATAGCCGTCTCTCCAGCGGTTCCTGCTTTCCCAATCGTACTCGTTGCCCACTCGCGGATATTCACGAAATTCACAGCGCCGATAAAATCAGCCACAAATGCATTGTTAGGCTTGAAATAGAGATTCTCCGGCGTATCGACCTGTGCAATCTGCCCTTCATGCATCAAAACTATACGGTCCGATACAGCCATCGCCTCCTCTTGATCATGGGTGACCATAATGACAGGAATACCCAGTCGCTTTTGCATTAATCGCAAGTCATTACGCAGTTGTACCCGAATTTTAGCATCAAGTGCCGACAGGGGTTCATCCAATAGAAGCAGCTGCGGCTTTGGCGCTAGCGCTCTCGCTAACGCAACACGTTGCTGCTGCCCACCGGATAACTCATGGGGTCTTTTATCAATATGTGCTTCTAAATCAATTAAGCGCAATAGCTCTCGGCAACGCGCTTCTTGCTCAGCCTTACTCAACTTCTGTAAGCCAAACGTGATATTGTCTCTCACCGTCAGATTCGGGAAGAGCGCATAACTTTGAAATACCATACCAAAGTGCCGGCTCGCAACCGATACATTTGTAATATCTTTACCCTGTAAAAACACCTTGCCCGCAGTAGGAGCACTAAAGCCGGCAATGATATTGAGCAGTGTTGTCTTTCCACAGCCAGAAGGACCGAGAAATGAGACAAATTCAGATTGTCCAATCTCAAGATCAATATCTTCCAAAATACTTTTCTGCTGAATCACAAAAGCAATATTTTGCAATGATAGAAAAGGAGGCTTCGCCACAATACTACTCATAACGTGATTGCCATTCCTTCAAGATTGCATCTCGGTTCTCCGCGGCCCATTTCAGATCATTCGGTGCGAGTTTTTCAAAAATCATCTCACCCTGCTCTGTCATAAACTCCTTGCGTGACGGTAATCCCGAATAATCCGCGCCTAATTGTGCAGCTGCTTCAGAAGTCCCCCAATCCATTAAGCGCTTTGCAGCCTCTAATTGATCTGTCCCCTTCATAATGGCATTCGCCTCTGTATCCCAGCCTAAACCTTCTGAAGGGTAGACGACTGCCAAAGGGGCTCTCTTTTGGAGAAGCTTTTCTGCTAAAGCAGATGCCGAGATACCAATCACGACTTCCCCTTGCGCAGCCATCGCACAAGGCTTACTACCAGAGTGGGCATAAGATTTGATATTAGCATCTAAATCATCCATATAAGACCATGCCGCTTCATCCCCCCACAGCTGAATCCAAGAACTCACATTCATATACCCCGATCCTGAAGATGCCGGATGTGGCATGGCAATTTTCCCTTTATAAATAGGATTCGTTAAATCTTGCCAACTTGCAGGCAGCGGTAAATTTTCTTTCGCCAGTAAAACTTTATTGACACACAAGGCTGAGCTCCAAGAAGTTAATCCTGTCCACACCGGCGATTCCCCTGTATCTTTTTGCGCATCATCGATCAGCTCAAAACCCTCAGGCTGATAACTTTCGAGCATCCCCAGTCCATCCATAATAATCAGAGAACTAGAACCAAGCCCCAATACTGCATCTGCTTGAGGATTATCTTTCTCGGCAATTAAACGCGCCGTAATAATCCCTGTAGAATCTCGTACCCATTTTATCTTTATATCTGGATTATCTGTTTCAAAGGCTGCCTTATAAGACGGTAATAACTCATTTTCAATGGCTGTATAGACAACCAATTCCGTTTTACCATAAGCAACTGCAAAGAGCGTGGATAATACCGTTGTCAGTAGTAGTACTTTTCTCATAAGGTGATTGATTCCTATTAATCGAGTTTAAACTCTTTCTTAATCGTTTCGATCAGCATCAAAGCGATCTTTTCTGAAGGCCCTTTCCCATTTAAGTTCAGGGACGTTAAAGTATCTAAAACGCGCTCACGAAGATCTGAGCTACTAATCCCCTCTGTACGGGGAAAAATCACGACTTTTTCTGCAGGCACATGGTTGACGTTATCATCCCCATGCACAAGAAGATCAATATTATGTTCATTTAAATAATCATTATCTAAAAGCCAAGGACTCGGCACAACCTCATCCACATAACGGATTGCCTCAAGCAATTCTTTACGCTCTTCAAAGCTGAGTTCTGGCTCATAACCCTTCTTATTACGAATTTCATCATCGGTCGTTAAACCCACTACAACATACCCAAGCTCACTCGCTTTTTTAAGTAATTTTACATGTCCATGATGTAAAAGTGTTGCAGACATATCCACCATAATGCGTTTTTGGGTCATTTCTAAACTTCCTTCTAATATATATGCAGAGAATCTATTGCGCGCGTTGCCGTTAATATTTCTAGAAATAGAACCTGATAGGGGCTATCTCCATACCTTCATGTCTTTTTGATGATGTGTATTTGATGATACGTGATCCACACCTTCATTCGTTGAATATAGTATCTTTTTTTAGTGTTTTTGGCGAATAGAATCAGGGCGCTTCTTGTCCTATCCCCATGATGCTTGATGATGTAGCCTTGTTGGTTAATCACCTTTGCCGGCCAAACTTCCTAGTGAACTGCTATATATATTCGATTTATGATATTCGCTTCTCTCTTCAACCAAACTAGCAATCGAGTCTCTGCATTTTATTAAGTAATGAGAATTTATCCAAAATACATTAAAATAGCGCCTAACGGCCCATAGATCTTGTGAAAGCTCTATTTTAAACTGGGCTACCCCTATTTTATACTGCGCATCTGGCCTGTCCTACCCTGAATCTATCTAGAACTTTAGTAGATTACCGACGCGCACTTTACAAAAAAATCTTCCGCTCGATAGGAGTTTAGGACTTATGATTACTTGGATTCGCTCACTGATCACCTTTATTGGTTATATTTTTATCTATCTCGTGATCACACCGATCATGCTTATCTCTACCGTTTTTCTCTGGGGGTCATGGTTTCGTAATGTCACGATCGTATGGTCGAACATTTTAATTGCCTGGATGCGTATTGGTGCTGGTGTGCATTATCGAATTATTGGCCAAGAAAACTTAGAAAAAGCGAGAGAGATGCCGCACTTTATTATCTCTAACCATCAATCTGCGATGGAAACACTCATCTATACCGTGATTCTGCCTCCACATTCATTTGTTTTGAAAAAATCACTCCTCTATATCCCATTCTTTGGCTGGGGATTAGCAAAAGCACATCCGATTGCAATTGACCGCGCAGATGGCAAAAATGCCCTGAAACAGATCTCTACACAAGCGCAAGCTCGCTTTGCAAGTGGTCGATCTGTCATTATTTTCCCTGAAGGAACACGTGTCCCTTTTGGTCAAGTCGAACCCTTTAAGAAAGGGGCATTTATCGTTACTAAAAAAATGGGTGCGCCTGTGCTTCCAATCGCGATTAATTCTGGCATTGCCGCGCCCAAGGGCCGCTTTATTAAAGAACCCGGCGTGATTACAATTGTAATTGGCGAACCTATTGAATCCAAAGATCTCTCGACAAGTGAACTGACAAAAGTCACTGAAGCTTGGATACGTGCACATATTGTACCTACATTAGATGTGCCCTTGATTCCAACGCCGGAAGAAGTTGCTAGATTAACGGCGCCTATGCCTGCTGAGAGCGATGCACAAACAGAGAAAGAGGCGTAACGGATGAAGCATGCAATTCAAATTATCGGCGGCGAATTCCGCTCACGTAAAATTGAAGTAATTGATGCCGATGGACTGCGCCCCACCGCTTCTCGTGTTCGGGAAACCCTCTTTAATTGGCTACAAAATATTATTCCCGGCGCTATTGTGATTGATGCCTTTGCCGGCACGGGCGCGCTCGGCATTGAAGCGCTCTCGCGCGGTGCGAAAAAAGCGATCTTTATTGAAAAAGACCCGCAGGTATTTAAAACACTTCAGGCGAATCTTCACTCTCTTAAAATTCCTGCTGAACGCTATACTTTGATAAAAGGCAATTCACTACAATTTCTGGAAGCTGATAACCCAATACTGTCAAAGGTTCTTGAGCTAGTCGAGGAGACTGGCGCGCGCCTTCATCTCTTTTTAGATCCGCCCTTTTTTCATAATCTCTATCCTGAATTACTCAAAACGCTCACCCAAAATCCACTGCTTACGCAAGTTACATCTATCTCTATTGAATCGCCCCTTAAAGTGCCATTCAATACTTTAGATGCGCTCCATCCCTTGAAGCCGTTTCGCACCATGAAAACAAAAGAGAGTCTACTCGAATTCTATCGCCGAGAAGCATAGTAGTGTCATTTTGATTTACATAGAAGGGTCTACTTTCTAATAGACGCCATCGACAAGTTCTGCTTGGTAATCATCCCAAAGCTTCTTTACGCGCTCATAAAAAAAGGCCTCATCCCCCTTTTTATTGAGAATCCCTAATAATTCCGGGGGTCTCGGTGTGGAATAGAGCACGAGATGATCGTTACTGGTAATGATCACTCCCGGCACCGCTCTCGGCGCAAGTTTTTGCTGTATCGCTGCTAATGTTTCCGCGCCGGTCAATTCTGGCAAAACTAAATCCACCATTAAAAACTCTGGTAAATAACCTTGCTCGATGATTTCCACAGCCTCGCTAAAGCAAGGACAATCAAGATAATGTGTATCTGGAAATATATTGGCTAACTTCTCGAGGAAATCCGCATCCTCAGAAATTACCAGAATATTTGTCAATATTTTCATGAGTTGCCTCCTTACAGCTTTCCATGTCAAAAAGTATGCCGCGTGAATTTTAACATAAAAAATACCGAGCGAATCTCCTTCATCTCGGTATTTTCATCCATCATACTCAACATAGTTATATCAATAATAATATGTACTTATGATCTCTTTGTTCTACTCTATTCTATTTTTTGCTTGTGGTCATACTGCGATAAATGCGGGAGCATAATGCCTCTCTGTTTAAAATAATCAATCAAACATTCAATCCACTATACTTAACCCTCTATCGTGGATACATTCTGGGATCTCTGAATTTAATAACGACTACCCGATACCCGTCGATCGTATGCCAAATAAGTATCGGACCAAAGAATCACTTCTTGTACCCGTGGCGTGACACGCTTTAATGCTTCTGTACGCGTGAACCATGCCCAAGCACTATGTTCTGGCCGCCCTATTTCAGGGTTAATCGGCAAACGAATACCCCGACGCCGTGTTTCTGCCAAATAATACCGTGCAACCTTTTTCCCGCGAAAATAAGGATCTGTTTCATAATAATCCTTACCCCAGGGAAAAGTGAGATCCCGAATTGTGGTCTCTTCACGCACTTCTCTTAGCGCTGTCTGCATAGAAGTTTCGCCCGCTTCCACCCGCCCTTTTGGAAAATCCCAAAAGTTATAGGCTTTTAAGAGAAGATAACGAAACTCCTTTCTATCCCATCGCACAATCACTGCTCCACAAGATAAAACTTCTGGAGGATTGTTTGTCATGGTTTATCCCTTAGTGAAACTCTGGGCTAAACTCACGAACCGCATCCACCATCGCTTTCACGTTTTCAGGATCAATACCCGGATGGATACCGTGACCAAGATTGAAGATATGTCCCTCATCTGCACCGACTTTACCAAAGCCTGTCAGTACCTTTTTCACATTTTCACGAACAACTTCTGGCGTCGAGTAAAGAACACCTGGGTCCATATTACCCTGCAATACTACCTGCTTACCCACAAGTGCTTTTGCTTCTGCGATATCCGTCATCCAGTCAAGACCGAGACCATTGGCACCAATCGCTGCCTGCTCTTTTAACCACATACCACCATTTTTCGTGAACACAATGCTAGGGATTTTTTGGCCATCATATTCTGTAATGAGCCCAGCTAGAATCTTCTCCATATAATGAAGTGAGAACTCTTGATAATGCTCTTTCGAGAGAATGCCGCCCCAGGTATCAAAGATCTGTACTGCAGCTGCACCATTTTTAATCTGTGCATTTAAGTAGTCGATCACCACATCAGAGAGTTTTTCAAGTAAAAGATGCATTGCTTTTGGATGCTCGTACATAAAGCCACGAACCTTCCCAAAGTCTTTACTACCGCCCCCTTCAATCATGTAAGTCGCCAACGTCCACGGGCTACCTGTAAAACCAATTAAAGGCACTTCATTCTTTAGAGCTTTACGGATTGTCGATACGGCGTTCATGACATAGCCTAACGAGTCTTCTACATCCACAACCGGCAATTTTGCAACTTGCGCAGGATCTGTAATTGGCTTCCCAAACACAGGTCCTTTCCCTGTCACAAAGCTTAATTCAAGCCCCATTGCATCTGGAATTGTTAAAATATCAGAAAATAAAATCGCCGCATCAAACCCAAAACGGTCAATCGGCTGAAGCGTGACTTCACAGGCAAGCTCTGCATTTTTACAGAGCGCCATAAAGTCACCTGCTTGTGCACGTACTCGGCGATACTCTGGTAGATAACGACCGGCTTGGCGCATCATCCAAACGGGTGTTCTATCTACTTTTTCTTTCAAAAGGGCACGAATAAAACGATCATTTTTATAAGTCATTGTTCTGTCCTAAATCTTAAATTTATATCGCCTGAATTATAGCATATTCCATACTATTACTCCGTCTTTATTATTTTAATTCACTAGCTTAAATCCCCTTTTAGGATTATAATAACGGGCTTGTCATTTTGGGTATTTTATACTCAACCGGCAATCAACTGTTATCTCCTTTTGAGATAGCTTTAAACTTAAACTACTCACAGATGCTTACTTCCTTGGCGGGGGTGCCTAGCGATTATTCGCGATGGTTACGCCGTAGGAGAATCTGGAGGCTTAACCCTAAATACATAAAGGAAAAATTATGTCACAAGTAACAATGCGCGAAATGCTCGAAGCGGGCGTACATTTTGGTCACCAAACTCGTTTCTGGGACCCAAAAATGAAACCATTCATCTTTGGTTCACGTTCTAAGATTCATATTGTAAACTTAGAAAAAACATTACCGATGTTCAATGACGCGATGAACTTTATCTCTAAAGTTGCATCACAAAATGGCCGTGTTCTTTTCGTAGGTACAAAACGCGCAGCATCTGACATCGTTACTGAACAAGCACAACGTGCAGGTATGCCTTACGTTAACCATCGCTGGTTAGGTGGTATGCTTACTAACTTTAAAACTGTTCGTAACTCAATTCGTCGTCTTCGTGAAATCGAAGAGATGAAAGCAGACGGCTCACTTGAGCGTTTGACGAAAAAAGAAGGTATCTTAATCGAGCGCGAATTAACTAAGCTCGAAAAAAGCCTTGGCGGTATTAAAGATATGCCTTCAATTCCTGATGCAATCTTCATCATTGACGTTGGCTATGAGAGCAACGCAGTAGCAGAAGCGAAAAAAATGGGTATTCCAGTAATTGGTGTTGTAGATACAAACAGCTCACCAGACAACATTGAATATGTTATTCCTGGTAACGATGACGCTATTCGTGCAATCCAACTTTATGCAACAGCAGCAGCTGACGCGGTTATTGTAGGCCGTAGCTCAAATGCACAACTTATGTCACAAGATCTTAAAAGCAAAGATCAATTTGTAGAAGTTGAAGAAGTTGTAGTAGTAGAAGACGCAGAATAATCAATAAAGTTGGGCGCTCAAGCGATTGGGCGCTCTTCTTTATTACCAATTTCCAATTCACTTTCATTTATTAAGGTATTTATAATGGCGACAATTTCAGCAGCTATGGTAAAAGAACTCCGTGAACGTACTGGTTCAGGAATGATGGAATGTAAGAAAGCGCTTACCGAAACTAACGGTGACATCGAAGCAGCGATCGAACTCATGCGTAAAAGCGGCCAAGCGAAAGCAGATAAAAAAGCAGATCGCGCAGCAGCAGAAGGCGTACTTTTAGTACGTAACGATGACAAATTTGGCGTAATCGTAGAAGTAAACTGTGAAACAGACTTCGTGACAAAAAACCAAGACTTCATCGACTTCTCAAACAAAGTTGCAGACCTTGCATTTGAGAAAAAAGCAGCAAACATTGACGACATGGCTGACATCACGATTGATGGTGTAGCACTTGAAGAAGTTCGTAAAAACCTCATCGTTAAAATCGGCGAAAACATCACTGTTCGTCGCGTAGCGGGTATCCATGCAAATGGTACAATCGGCGCATATGCGCACGGTATCCGTATTGCAGCACTCGTAGACGTTGAAGGCGGTAACGCAGATCTTCCACGTGATATCGCAATGCATATCGCAGCATCAAACCCAGTGTGTGTAGACGCAACTGGCGTTCCTGCAGAACTTTTACAAAAAGAGCGTGATATCTTTACTGCACAAGCAGAAGAGTCAGGCCGTCCTGCAGACATCCAAGAAAAAATGATCGAAGGTCGTATCCGTAAGTATCTTGAAGAAGTGACTTTAGTCGGTCAAAGCTTCGTAAAAGATCCTGACATGACAATCGAAAAACTTCTCAAATCTGAATCAGCTAAAGTGAACAGCTTTGTTCGTTTAGAGCTTGGTGAAGGCGTTGAGATCGTTGAATCAGACTTCGCAGCAGAAGTTATGGAACAATTAAAATAAGTCTACTCTCTGAGTCACTTATCATTGCAGCATATGAAAAGCGTCACTTTTAAAAAGTGACGCTTTTTTTGTCCTCTAAAAATGACTTAAATCTTTGGCACGACCTTCGGCAGCTGCTTTAATTTGCGCATAACTTTTCTCGACATCTAATTTGACGATAATATTTTAAAAAGTGAGCCTGACATTCAAGATTTATTTCTTTTTCGGTCTAAATGCAGAAGTGACATCTTCATTGACTTCAATATATCCGGCACCAATTAGATCTAGGCAATAAGGAATTGCCGAAAAGATACCATTGACAACAACCTTGCCTGATTCATCTTTTACGCCGGCAAGCGTTTCTTCAATAGCGCGAGGGCGACCGGGGAGATTGACGATAAGCGTCTCTTTACGAATTACGCCAACTTGTCTTGATAAAATTGCTGTGGGTACAAAGTAGAGACTCACCTGACGCATCTGCTCACCAAAGCCGGGCATCTCTTTATCAGCTACCGCTAACGTTGCATCCGGTGTTACATCTCGCTTTGTAGGTCCTGTTCCGCCTGTAGTCAAAACAAGATCACACAACTCTTCATCTACAAGCTCTTTCAGCGCATCTTCAATGATCGGTTGCTCATCAGCGATCAAGCGTTCACAAAAAATGATCTCATTTTGAATCGCTTTTGAGAGCCACTCTTTTAAATGTGGAATGCCCTCATCGATATAAACGCCCTGACTTGCTCTATCTGATACTGAAACCACACCGATTTTGATTGTTTGCATATTGTTATGTCCCTTATTATTCTTTGAATATAAGTTATAAGACAACCCCATTCTTGAGCTATCTTCGTTCCTCTTTAGTATATCGTTTTATCATGAAGAGCTGAAATTTTGCCGGCGGATTGATCCCCAAGCAACTCCATCTTCCCCTACTCCTGAATCTCACGCCTTTTCTATATCTTATTTCACACAATAAAATAGGGACTCTATTTCTAGAGTCCCTATTGTCATGGCGCTTGCCATGCATATCATACTCTCTTCTGATTAGAGAAGCGCATAGAGAAGTGAAGGCGCTAGACCTAAGATCACAATTAATGCCACGTTGATATTAAAG
>CANRON010000062.1 GCA_947632245.1 uncultured Ignatzschineria sp.
GAATCCTACAATGAGTAATAAGAAGACTCGAAGCGTCTTTGTAATTCGCTGGTAAAAATGTGGTTTTTGTTGAGACATAATATCCTCCTCAGGATAGTTGCTGATGGAGAGATGATTTTCGCTTAGCTGTTTCGCCCGCAAGCTTCTCCAAATCGGCATGTGATAAAGCATGAATAGTGAAGGGTAGAGCTATGATTGTGGGTTTGCGCTATGGCACATAGCCCTGCCTATTCATCTTGTTAAATATTTGAAAAAGACTTATTGATTGTCGCCCCAAGCAAGTGGGTAGTTGTAATTGGCGAAACGAGTTTGAGAGAAAGATTTAAAATCATCCGAATCTAAAATTTCAATAACTCTATGTGCCCACGGAGAGTTTTGATTTTTTTCATGAACAACAACCCAGTTAATAAACTCTTTGCTAGGTTCAGTTGATAGTGCTTCGCTAAAATGGATGCCAGCATCAATCGCGAAATTCCCATTGATAATGGCGTAGTCAACATCATTACGGGCACGTACAACTTGTGCAGCTTCAATCTCTTTGATATCAAGGTCATGAGGATTTTCGATAATATCGCGCTTCTCTATTCTAAAAGGATCACTAATGCCCTCACGGATTTTAATCCAGCCAATATCTTCAAGAATGAGGAGTCCCCGAGAAAAATTAGTAACATTCGATGGAATAGCGATAGTTGCACCGTGTTTGATATCACTTAGGCTATTTAATTTACCTGTATAAATCCCATAAGGCGCTGTTGGTACTTGTACGAGCGGTACTAAATGGCCATCTCGTACCTTATTGAATTCATCCATGTAAGGCTTATGCTGGAAGATATTCAAGTCAAGGGCACCTTCTTCCACGCTCACATTTGGAATAACGATATCTGTAATCTCTGTGAGCTCGACCTTATACCCTGACTTTTCTAATTCAGGCCCTAAATATTCCCGAACTAGATCCCCGAAATCCCCGGGAGATGTCCCAATTTTAATAGTCTCTTTAGCGCTTGTGGCAGTACTATTTTCTTTTGCATCTGAGCAAGCCGTAATGACAGTGCTTGCGAGTAGTATCAATGATATTCCTAAGGCTTTTTGTAGCTTGGAAAGGGAAGATGAATTGATTTTCGCTGTCGTTCGAACAGTGATTGATCTATTTTTTTGTGAGCGCATAGTATTCTCCTAAAAAAATCCCGTGGAGAATATCTAGTTCGCTTAGCTGTTTCGCCCGCAAGCTTCTCCAAATCGGCATATTTTTCATAGTTTTTTAGTATTAAAGTGAGTAGTGTTTATTGCTGTATTGAGTCTATTTAATCAATGATGACATCCGCGTAGAAGCGTTTTGCAACATCTGTATGGGAGCGGAGGCGCCCTTTTAAAAAGTTCTTGCCGATCTGGGTAAAGAGGGGGTTTTTAGGATCTCGAGTAATGCCCGCAACGCCGCTTTGTAATTCTTCAGGAAGTTCTAGAAGAGGAACCGTGGCATCGAGTTGTGAGGTGAGGAAGTAGGCAAGTGAAAAGCGAGAAGCGCCGGATTTGGAGGGTAATACTCGGTGTAGCGTTGCTTTTAAGTATCCTTGTGATGCAATCTCTAAAAGCTCGCCCATGTTGACGACAAAAGTACCTTCAATCGGTTCTGCTAAAACCCACTCATCATCCTTTAAGACTTCAAGACCGGCAGTATCTTCCTGCTGCACGAAGGTAATGTAGCCAGAATCTTTATGCGCGCCGACTCCTTGTTCACCATCAACGCCGGGATAATGAATCGCTTTTGAGAGTACAGATGGCTTATTCGCGTAAGTGTGTGCAAAGGCATTTTCATCTTGGCCCAGCGCGAGCGCAAAGGCTGTCAGCATGGATTTCGCGAGATCAGTTTGGCGCTCTTGTAATTCTACAAATACCGGTCTGAGTTCGGGGATAGATTCCGGCCATTGATTAGGGCCTTGAAGGCGAAGCCATGGTTGATCCGCGGGGATCTCTTCGATCGGATATGCTTCATATTCTGGCATGTAATCAAGTTGCTCACGGCTATCTGGTTTTTCACGTGTAATCTCATCATGAATGTTCGTATAGCCTCTAAAGTGTGGCGAATTAGACATGTGGATCTTTTTCTTCTCTTCAATCGGAAGCGCAAAAAATGCTTTAGATAACGCTTGGGCGCGTTGAATAAGATCTTGAGGAATTCCATGATTTTTGAGATAAAAGAAACCAATCTCATGCGCTGCAAAACGTAAGTTCTTTAAAAACTGCTCACGTTCAGCGCCGCCGGCAACGAATTGGGCGTAATCAAGAATGGGCAAGTTGGGGTTAACATCAGTTGACATTGTGACTCTCCATAAACAAACTAAAATAAGCGATCTAAAAAATCTGCCGGTTTTGTTTGCTCGCAGCCCATGATTATTCTGGGTCAGGTGAGAATCTCAATTTTCCTTGAGAGGGACGCTTTAGCAGTTTTGCCCGCAAGCTGTTTTCAAATCGGCATTGCATATATGTATAGCCTGTAATGGATTGAGCTGTCAAACATATTTTGTAAATAAGCGCTGATTATAAATAGATATTGAGACGCAATTTAATAAATATGTAATGAATACAATCCATTATGATGTTTGTATTTGAACACTTAAGCGCTTTGAAACGGCTAGGAAAAGATTATAGATTGTCACTGTACTACCGGAGCAGTATAGTAATGAGTGCGTGTTTTTATAAACAAAGAAATTTAAACAAAACTCATAAGAAAAATCATCATGACAATTATCACTAATGTTGAAGATCTCCGCGTGATCGCTAAAAAACGTGTCCCGAAAATGTTTTATGACTATGTCGATTCAGGGTCATGGACAGAATCGACTTATCGTGCGAATGAATCGGATTTTCAGAAGATTAAACTGATTCAAAAAGTCGCGCGCAATATGGAAAACAGATCCATTCAGCGAGAAATGCTTGGTATTGAGATGTCGATGCCGTTATCAATTGCACCGACAGGGCTCGCGGGAATGGTACATCCCGATGGGGAGATTTTAGCGGCGAGGGCAGCGTCTAAATTTGGGATTCGCTACACGATGTCGACAATGAGTATTGCCTCTTTAGAAGATATTAAGCGGGAAGTGAATAAGCCTTTTTGGTTTCAGCTCTATGTGATGCGTGATCGTAAATTCATGCAGAGTTTAATTGAGCGCGCGAAAGCTGCAGGGTGCGATGCGCTTGTGATTACGCTTGATTTACAGATGATTGGGCAGCGCAATAAAGATCTTAAAAACGGGTTATCTGTACCGCCGAAACCCACCCTTAAAAACTGGATTAATCTGCTTGCGAAACAGCATTGGTGCTGGGGAATGATGAAGACGAAGCGCCGCCAATTTGGCAATATCGTGGGATTTGTAGAAGGTGTGGAAGATACGAGTTCGCTCTCTTCATGGACGGCGGATCAATTTGACCCCACGCTCAATTGGGATGATATTGAGTGGATTAAAAAGATGTGGGGCGGTAAGATTATTTTAAAAGGCGTGCTTGATGCCGAAGATGCAAAAATTGCCAATCAAGTGGGTGCTGATGCGATTGTTGTGAGTAATCATGGCGGTAGACAACTCGATGGTGCGCTCTCATCTATTGCGGTATTACCCTCGATTGTGGATGCACTGAGTAACACTTCCACAGAAGTATTCATTGATAGTGGGATTCGCTCAGGACAAGACTTGCTTAAAGCGGTCGCGCTCGGTGCTAAAGGCGGTATGATTGGCCGCGCTTATCTCTATGGCTTAGGGGCAAATGGCGAAGCCGGCGTGACCAAGACGCTTGAGATGATCCGTAATGAATTTGAAACAAGCATGGCATTTTGCGGGGAAACAGAAGTGGATAATGTAGGGCGGCATATTTTAGTACCTACAACGATTCCAAATCCTTTTAGTTAGGGATCTTAAACGCTTAATAACAAGAGGGTATTGTGATGAAACGATTGGGTGCATTATGGTTGGGTATTCTGCTCAGTTTACAGCTGAGCTTTGGGACCGGTGCTTCCTCAATCTACGCTAAGATGGATCCACTTGCGATTAATCAGGCGGGCGATATTCTCTGTAAGTCTTTTTATTCTGAAAATCCGCAGGGTTCTCACCATGTACAGGATGCGGATATTTCGCTCTGCCTAGTGAAAGATGGCAAGGTGACGCCGTTACAAATCCTTGATCAGTTTCAACCGATAGATGATTACAAGCGTGATAATACTGAGTATGATGCACTTAGCGATCGCTATCATGCGCTGACATTTTCCGAAAGCTCTCCTTTGTTAACCGATCTATATGCAGGGCTTATTGCACAGGGATTTAAGGCTATAGATTTAAAGCAATATTCCCTACCGCCGAGTTTTTCAGCAAATAGCTTTTATGAAAAATGGGGTGTACCTTATCAAGACTTAACACAAGTTGTCTTAAATAGTGCAAGTACGCCGGATATTTTAGAGGGTTTTAATCCTGAGGCACAGCTGACAACGGTGCAGCTGCAATATCAAATCGGCAATCAAATTTGGTTATCATTTAATGATTGCCCCGCTGAATATGCGGCAAGAAATGCGTGCGCAGAAGATTGGCCTTTAGATGATGGGATACGAGCGATCTATTATCTCTCCCCGCTTTACTATGAGTATAAAGATCGGGATTCCAAGGTTTATGGTAAAAACCCCGCGCCCTTTGGTTATGATTATCAGAATATTAATGCGGTTATTATATTACCGGAAGGGTAGGGAATACATCGCTGTTTAGCAAAATACGTCATTCCCTCGCAGTTATCTGGTTATCTCTATTAGCCTCCGCAATTAGGCATACTCAAGTATACTATTGATTATTTATCCGGTCTTAATCCCAAAGTATGGCAGATTGCATAGGTCAGTTCCGAGCGATTAAGTGTATAAAAGTGGAAGTCTTTAATGCCCTCTTTGCGTAACACTCGCACCATATCAATGGCGATACTAGCGCCCACTAAATTACGAGTTTCAGGATCATTTTCTAAACCTTCGTAACGTTTATGGAGCCACGAGGGGATTTTAACATTCAGCGGCGCCGCGAATTTTACTAACGATTCATAGTTAGAAACGGGGAGAATTCCCGGCACGATATCTGCTTCAATCCCGACAGCCACGCAGCGATCTCTAAAGCGTAAAAAGGCATCGATATCAAAGAAGAACTGGCTAATTGCTAAATTTGCGCCGGCATCTACTTTTTGTTTAAGGTGTAGTAAGTCTGCTTGGGCATTTCTCGCCTCAGGGTGAACTTCAGGATATGCCGCAATAGAGATATCAAAATCATGGCGCTTTCTGAGTAAACGGACGAGATCCTCGGCATAGATATTATGATTTAAATTCGGGCTATCTTTCGGTGCATCACCGCGAAGCGCGAGAATATGACGAATTCCCAAATCCCAGTAATTGTCGGCAATCTCATTGAGCTCATCAAAACTGGAATCAATACAAGTTAAATGTGGGACCGCTGTGAGATCTGTTTTTTCCACGATATCTTGAATCACCTTATGGGTTCTATCGCGAGTGGAGGCATTTGCGCCGTAAGTGACGGATACAAATTGGGGCTTGAGTACTTTTAGGCGCTCAATAGATTTCCAAAGGGTGGCGACCATCTGTTCGCTATTGGGCGGGAAAAACTCAAAAGAGACATTCACGTCAGATTGAATTTCCGATAAGCTCTGATTTAAAATTTCTACATATTGTGCGCTCATGCTGCCATCCTTCTATGCTCATTTTAGACGATTCTTTTTTGATTGTTTGACTGGCATAAAAAAAGCCAGCACTTTGTCTCATCAAGTGTTGGCGATTACGCGAACTTATCTTTCAGTGAATCATTGTTAGATATCACTGAAGGAATTGGCACCTTAATTTTCACCAGGTTGCCGGACATCTTCGGGCCTTTCCCTCCGTCGCTCTTGATAAGATAAGAAGTTAAAAAACACATTAACTCCTTGTATCTTTTAATATAGAGGAGGATTGATTCAAAAAGCAAGCATTTATAAGATTAATCGCACTATTAATGACATTACAGTCTGTTTATATATATTTATGTATAACTATATAATTATTTGAAGATTATCTATTCCTATCTTAAATGTGGAGTGTTATAGTGAATGAGTAGTTCTTATTAAGAGAAATGGAGGGATTTGGCCCGGTGAAGTTTCAGCACCAAGTAATTGTGCTAAGTCCAACAGGTTTTGTATCTGGCAGATAAGAAGAATATGATTTTATTATCAAGCTCTTCCGGCATGCCAGAAGAGCTTTTTTGTTTTAACCCTTAGCAATACATTCAATCAGTAGAGGAATCAATGATGAAAAAAATGTTATTACTGTCAGCACTTTCAGCGCTCGTTGTTGCAGGTTGTCAAAGCAATAGTCTTACGCTTCAGCCTGTTGAAGCAACACCACAACTCGCAGCTGCGATTAAGGATTTCACAAAAAGTGATGCACCGAGTTATGAGATTGCTTACGCGGATCTAAATCAAGATGGAATCAATGATGGTATCGTTTTATTAGAAGGTGCTGATTGGTGTGGATCGGGCGGCTGTACGATGCTCGTATTTGAAGGCTTGGAAGGCGGTGACTTTAAATTAAAATCTAAATCCACCGTTGTCAGTGCACCGATCTATATTTTAGAAAAGAGCACAGATGGCTGGTCTGACCTTTCAGTTTATAGCCGTGGAAAAGGGCAAGTGATGATGAAGTGGGGCGGCTCAAACTACCCATCAAATCCATCACTTCAGCCAACATTAGTAATTGATAGTAAAGCTGTAAAACCGGTTATTTCTCCGATTAATATTCCTTAATTATTCGAGATAAAGAAGATGACGATAGTAATGGTTGATCATTATTGACCATTACTTTATTTACAAATCAATTGCTAAGATCAGATAGATGCTAGTGATGGCGTGGGTGCGAACCTGTGCTCATCATTAGCTTTTTTTTAGCTTCAAAACAGCAATTATTAATCATGTAAAAAATAGACCGACGCGAATAAACCTAGAATCAGCAGATGAGCGAGGTCACTCTCGATCGAGAAAGGAGAATTATCCATGAATATTGAACAGCAACTTCAAGCCATTGCCAAAGCGCGTATATTGATACTAGATGGCGCAATGGGCACGATGATTCAAAGGCATAAGCTGGAAGAAGCGGATTTTAGAGGAGAGCGGTTCAAGGATTGGCATCGGGATTTAAAAGGAAATAATGACCTTTTAGTCCTTACGCAGCCAAAAGTAATCCTCGATATTCATGAACAATACCTCGCTGCCGGCGCTGATCTCATTGAAACCAATACCTTTAATGCCACCAAGATGTCGATGGCCGATTACGGCATGGAAGATTTAGCGTATGAGATTAACTTAGAAGCTGCAAAGCTCGCAAAAGTAGCGTGCGCAAAATATTCTACCCTCGATAAACCGCGTTTTGCGGTGGGCGTAATTGGCCCAACGAGTAAGACCGCATCCATTTCGCCTGATGTCAATGATCCTGGGCTTCGTAATACGAGTTTTGATGCGTTGGTGGAGGGTTACTTAGAAGCACTTGCAGGGCTGATTGATGGTGGCGCGGATATCATCATGGTGGAAACGATCTTCGATACGCTCAATGCAAAAGCGGCACTCTTTGCGATTCAGCAGATGTTTGAAGAGCGTGATATTCGTTTGCCAGTGATGATCTCCGGCACAATTACGGATGCCTCCGGGCGGACTCTTACAGGACAAACAACGGAAGCATTCTATAATTCGCTTCGGCATATTCGTCCATTTTCAATGGGTTTAAACTGTGCGCTTGGTCCTGATCTACTTCGAAATTATGTCGCAGAACTCTCTAAAATTAATGCATTTTATCTCTCTGCACATGCCAATGCCGGTCTGCCGAATGCTTTTGGCGAGTATGATTTAGGCGCAGATGAGATGGGTAAAGAGATGCAAGAGTGGGCGGAATCGGGCTTTTTAAATATTGTCGGCGGTTGTTGCGGCACAACACCGGATCATATCCGTAAAATAGCAGAGTCAGTGGCGGGAATTGCGCCGAGAGTGCCGGAAGAAAAGCCAGCATCCTTGCGTTTATCTGGGCTTGAAGCATGTAATCTCACCATTGGCGAATCGCTCTTTGCAAACGTAGGTGAGCGGACAAATATCACAGGATCGCTGCGCTTTAAACGCTTGATTAAAGAAAAAAGCTATGCGGAAGCCTTAGAGGTTGCTCGTGATCAAGTCGAAAATGGCGCTCAGATTATTGATATCAACATGGATGAGGGAATGCTCGATTCGAAAGCGGAGATGGTGACTTTTCTCAACTTGATCGCATCAGAGCCGGATATCTCCAAAGTGCCGATTATGATCGACTCTTCAAAGTGGGATATTTTAGAGGCTGGGCTTAAATGTATTCAAGGGAAGGGAATTGTGAATTCCATCTCCATGAAGGAGGGCGTGGATGAGTTTATCAAACACGCAAAGCTCGCGAAAAAATATGGTGCTGCCGTAGTGGTGATGGCCTTTGATGAAGATGGGCAAGCTGATAACTATGAACGCAGAAAAGAGATCTGCGCGCGGGCATACGATATCTTAGTCAATGAAGTGAATTTTCCGGCGGAAGATATTATCTTTGACCCGAACGTGTTTGCGGTTGCAACAGGGATTCCAGAGCATAATCGTTACGGTTTAGACTTCTTAGATGCCACCGAGTGGATTCGCCAAAACTTACCGCATGTGCATATCTCAGGCGGTATTTCTAACGTATCTTTCTCCTTTCGTGGTAACAATTTAGTACGAGAAGCGATTCATGCGGTCTTTCTCTATCATGCCATTCAACGTGGATTATCGATGGGAATTGTTAATGCCGGACAATTGGCGATCTATCAAGATATTCCGGAAGAGCTCCGTAACGGCATTGAAGATGTGATGTTTAACCGTGATCCTGAAGCCGGCGAGCGGTTACTGGAGATTGCGCAAAAGTATCAAGGCGAAGGTGCGCAGCGTAAAGAAGAGAACCTTGAGTGGCGAGAGCTTCCGATTGGTGAACGCTTAACCTATGCGCTTGTCAATGGAATTGATGGGTATATTGAAGACGATACAGAGCTCGCAAGGCAGAGTTTTGATAGACCAATCGAAGTGATCGAAGGGCCACTAATGACCGGTATGAATGTTGTAGGTGACTTATTTGGCGAGGGGAAAATGTTCTTGCCGCAAGTCGTAAAATCAGCGCGTGTCATGAAAAGGGCAGTGGCGTATTTAATTCCTTACATTGAGGAAGAGAAACTTAAATTTGGCGATACCAGTACCTCAAATGGCAAGATTTTAATGGCAACCGTGAAGGGCGATGTTCATGATATCGGCAAGAATATTGTCGGCGTTGTGCTGCAATGTAATAACTTTGAAGTGATCGATATGGGCGTCATGGTACCAACGCCGAGCATTATCGAAAAAGCGATCGCGGAAAAGGTTGATGTGATTGGCTTATCCGGTTTAATCACGCCCTCACTAGAAGAGATGGTGGGTTTTGCCAAAGAGATGCAGCGCCGGGGATTGGATATCCCGATCATGATTGGCGGTGCAACAACTTCGCTTGCACATACTGCCGTGAGAATCGCCCCACAATATGATCATACGGTTGTTCACGTACGTGATGCCTCTCGTTCTGTCGGTGTTGCGCAATCGCTTATTAGCCCTGAGCTGCGAGATGAGTTTAAACAAAATGTGAAAGCAGATTACGAAAAGCGCCGAATTGCGTATTTAGAACGTCAGCGAGATATTAAGTTGATTCCTTTTTCAGAAGCGACGGCGAATAATTTAAAACTGGAATTCAATCATATTGTGAAGCCGGCAAAGATGGGGATTCATGAGTTTGAAATCCCGCTCACAGAGCTTGTCGGTACAATTGACTGGACGCCATTCTTCGCTTCATGGCAACTCCGCGGAAAATTCCCCGGTATTTTAGAGGATGAAATTGTCGGCGAAGAGTGCCGCAAAGTATATGCGGATGCACAAAAGATGCTAAAGCAGATTTTGGACGAAAAGTGGTTAACTGCAAAGGCCGTTATCGGCTTTTTCCCAGCGAAAAACAACGGCGAAAGTACACTTCTTTTTACAGATGATTCACGTGAAACAATTTTGGCAGAGCTCCATCATCTGCGTCAACAAACAGAAAGACCAAATCAAATGCCAAATCGTTCTCTTGCTGACTTCATCGGCGAAAAAGATTATATCGGTGCATTTGCCTGTACTGCTGGCATTGGCATTGAGCCCTATATTGAAAAGTTCGAAGCCGATAATGATGATTACAGTGCAATCATGCTCAAAGCGCTTGCAGATAGATTTGCTGAAAGTACAGCGGAATACTTACATAAATTAGTGCGCAAAGAGTATTGGGGCTACGCAAGTGATGAATCGCTGGATAACGATGCGCTAATTCGAGAAGAATACAAAGGCATTCGCCCCGCACCAGGCTATCCTGCATGCCCAGAGCATACAGAGAAAGCAACGCTCTGGAAATTACTTAATCCCACAGAGCGAATCGGGCTTGAGATCACAGATACCTACGCAATGTACCCCCAAGCCGCAGTCTCCGGCTGGTACTTCGCCCACCCCGAAGCCAACTACTTCGGCGTCGGTAAAATCGGCAGAGACCAAGTCAAAGACTACGCGAAGCGCAAAGGCTGGGGTTTACAAGAAGCCGAAAAATGGCTCGCGCCTAATTTGGGGTATGAGGCGGAGGAATAGTTTGCTAAAGGGGACAATACCGCATGGGCTTGTAAGTAATGACCTGACCAAAGCGGAACAAGTCATTCGGATCGGCCATCCCGAAGGTATTGCGGAGGTCCGAATTGGTAAAATGCCGGATAGAGAAGACATTTTATATGTCGGCGTTGAGCGAACCGTGCGCAAGATTATGGATGGGTATCTCTATATTCCTTTTTAGATATGGATCTTTTAGGT
>CANRON010000063.1 GCA_947632245.1 uncultured Ignatzschineria sp.
TTGTGCCTTTTATAGGTATAATGTGCCTCAAATTAAAATAACTGATAAAATAGCATGGTATTTTGACTAGGAGTTAATAACATGACAGAACAAGCAACGCTCGATAAGATCAATAGCCAAGTAACTGAGAACCCGGTTGTGATCTACATGAAAGGTAGCCCACAGTTTCCAATGTGTGGTTTCTCTAGCCGTGCAGCACAAGCATTGGCGGATACTGGCCTTCCATTTTCATTTGTAAACGTGATGGATGATCCTGAAATTTTCCAAACATTGCCGAAATATGCAGACTGGCCAACATTCCCACAAATCTACATCGGCGGCGAACTTGTCGGCGGATGTGACATCGTTTTAGAGCTTGCAGAGCGCAATGATCTTAAACAAATGATGAATGAAGCGATTGAAAGTAAAAAAGCGTAATTAAAAAATACCTGTAAAATATTTTCATTCATTACAAAAGACCCATTCAAAAGTATGGGTCTTTTGCTAACTTAGGAGAAAAACATGAATGTTTATGAGATAAAACACCCGCTTGTCGCTCATAAGATTGGCAAAATGCGTAAAAGCGAAATCTCTACCAAAGACTTTAGAGAGCTTGCTTCAGAAATTGCCCAGCTTTTAGCCTATGAAGCAACGAAAGATCTCGAAACAGAAACACGCACCATTCAAGGTTGGGCGGGCGATGTAGAAGTTGAACAGATCAAAGGTAAAAAGATCACGATTGTCCCCATTCTTCGTGCAGGAATCGGCATGCAACAAGGCGTTTTAGAGCTCATTCCAGGTGCGCGTGTATCTGTCGTTGGTTTTGAACGTGATCCTGAAACATTAGAAGCGATTGCTTACTATCAAAAGCTCACTTCTCATCTTGAAGATCGTACAGCACTTATTATTGATCCAATGCTCGCAACGGGTGGTACTGCTATTGCAACGATTGATCTGCTTAAAAATGCCGGCTGCAAAAAAATCAAAGCGCTCTTTTTAGTCGCAGCGCCAGAAGGGATTGCAAAACTTCATGAAAAGCACCCTGATGTCGATATCTATACAGCATCAGTAGATAAATGCCTGAATGAAGAAGCTTATATTCTTCCCGGTCTTGGCGATGCCGGCGATAAGATTTTCGGTACTGTTGAAGAGAATTAGACCGACCTTTACCGCTTTATCTCTAAGTAAGATTGTTAGAATAAACGAATGAAGTGAATCAAAGGGGCGAGATTTATCTTGTTGGTCTTCTTCATTCAATCATCCCTATCATCTTTTTAGTCGCGATACCAAAGGGCTCTTAATGAGCTCTTTTTTAATGTCTCAACATTCTCCTCAATCACCTGCCGATATACGATGTTACGTCCATATATTTTCATTCATCCGATCAATATGCTTAAGGCGAGATACGTACTTTCATAGTATACCTACTTTTTCATTCCGCTATTCTCAGGAACAGGCCGATCAAGTATAATTTTAATATCAATGATATGATGCTCTGTTTTCTGTGATAATGATTACGTACAGTGATCGCAGCAAGTGAGATTTAACTAACGATGTCTTATATCTCTGTTCTTATTTATAATACTATCCTTTACGAAACGGTATTATAGGTATGCATAGAAGCCCTAGAATCAATCGATGATTATCCCAAGCTTTAAAGATCGGATAATTTTCATCAACAAAACCGAGAGAACCACAATATGATTCCCTTTTTTAAAAAATCGACTTTCCCATATCTATCATCATTGCTCATAGCTGCATGCTTAATCCCTGCTTTCGGATTCGCGAATGACGCTCATGAAAAAGAGTGGTTTCAAGCCGGCAAGCAAGCGATTGTAAAAAAAGATTGGAAGTCATATCAGGATTACCATAACAAGCTCTCACGCTCATCCCTATTGCCCTATCTTGAGTTCTACTATTATCAAGATCGCATTGATGAGGCTAATCCGCAGGAAGTTTTAAACTTTGCCAATAAGCATGCAAATGAAGCTTTCTCCGGTACGATTAAAAGCGTGCTTTTTAAAAATAGAGCACAAGCTCAAGATTATCAATTCATTCTTAACAATGCGCAATCAATTAATACCGTAAATCTTCAGTGCTACCTTTATAGTGCACAATTACAAAAATCGATGCTTAACACGGCTGACTTCCAAAAGCTTTGGACTGCACAATTGCAACTGCCTAACAGCTGTAATATTGTCGAAGATTACTGGGTGAAACAAAATCAAGATCAATCCCTGATTCATTCAAAAGTTTCCCAATTGATTGCATCAGGCAGATTAACAAAAGCAAAATCACTTGTTGAAACATTGCCAGTAGCTGATCAAGCCTATTACCGCTACTTTATTGATCTTCTCAATAATCCGAGTAATCTCCTCTCAACCACAACATTTTACCCAAACGCTTCAAAGTTATATAGCCAAGTCTTGCAAAAATGGTCGAGTCAAAACTCCCTACAAGCAGAAAAAGGGCTTCTTTTTGCAAAAGAGAAAAAGTTGATTTCAGATAAAGATTTCATCAAACTTCGTAACCGTATTGCTGTATTCCAAGCCGGGAGAAGCGATGCGATCGCGCCTTTACAAAAAATATTGGATATCCCAGAGCAAGAGCGCGATGATCAACTCATTCAATGGGGTTTTAGGTTAGCCGCGAAAAAAGGAAATTACCCCATGGCGCTCGCATTACTGAATAATCTTTCGCCGGAAGCACAGAAAGAAGATGTGTGGCAATATTGGCTAGGCCGCTCAAATATGGAGATCGGCAATCATGAGAAAGCAAAAAGCTATTATAAAACGATTCAGGACACCCCCTCATTTTATGGCTTTTTAGCCGCGGATGCACTGCAACAGAATTATAGTGGGATTAATGCGGTACAAAAAGATCCTACGACAATAGAAGCGCTCCCTTCTCGCTTTGTGTTAAGTCTTCTTTTAGCAAAAGTCGATGAAGAATACTTTAGCCGCGTAAAATGGCAAGAAGCGCTTCGCAATAGCACTAAAGCGGAGCAAGAAGCCGGGAGTATTGCCGCTTTCGATGCAGGCTTTTATAACTTAAGCTTACAAGCAGCTGCGAGAGCGCGTACCGAAGCCGGATTAAAATATCGTTACCCATCTGCTTACTTACCGATTATTCAACAATATACAGATGAATTCATTACTGATGCTGTTGTACTCGGCTTAATTCGCCAAGAGAGCCTTTTCCACGAAAAAGCAAAATCTCAAGCAGATGCCTACGGCTTAATGCAGCTACTGATTCCCACTGCACAAAGTATGTCGCGCTCTTTAAATGAGACGCAACGTGAATCTCTCTACAATCCAGATGCTAATATTCGCTATGGTATTAACTATTTAAAACATGTGCAAGATCAGGTGGGTAAATGTATTCCCTATATGCTCGCGAGCTATAATGCGGGTCCTCATAATGTAAAAAAATGGATTCCCCACACGGATGCTTCAACAATGGATATTGCGCTTTGGATTGAAACAATTCCCTTTTATGAAACGCGCGGTTATGTGAAAAATGTTTTAGGAAATGCCGTGATCTATCATGCGCTCAATAACAATCCTAAGCGCCTATCAGATTACCTCCAATGTGAAGATGCACCGCGTGCAACCGTTGTTGATATCACAACAGATACAACTTTATCTACTCCATAAAGGCGGGGAAATAATGCTCTATAAAATTCTTTTCATTACCATTATTATATTAGGCTTCTTTCTCTTTTTACGTTGGAAATTTGCACCTAAGCAAGAGTTAATTAAGGATAAGCCCGTTCCGGCATCTTGGTATCAAGCAGTTCCCGGCTTATTTACGCCCGCAGAACAGCTATTTCTCTCATCATTAGAAGTCGCGCTTGCCGGCGTGCCGGTGCGGATCTTTGGTAAGGTGAGAATTGCCGATATCATTAAAGTAAGACCGGGGCTTGAACGAAGTGATTATGCAGGGGCTTTTAGCAAAATTCGCGCCAAACATGTTGACTTTGTATTAATCAATCCTCTGACAACTGCGCCGCTTCTCGTGATTGAACTCGATGATAGTACACATGATGAATATGACCGAAAAGTAAGAGATGCCTTTGTCGATGAAGCGATGTATCAAGCGCAGATTCCTATTTTGCACGTACCGCTTCGCAAACGTTATTTAGAGCAGAATCTTCGTGCGCAAATCGTCGAAATATTAAGACAAAACCATGATTATCGTTTTCAAGATATGTAATTTGTGAGCCTAGCCTGATGATGACGCAACCCGAAGTGCATTTCTTTTATGTACTTAAATGCAAAGATAATACTTTCTATGCAGGATACACCACCAATATCAAACGCAGGCTACAAGAGCATAATGATGGCGTTGGCGCGAAGTATACTCGCCTTGAAAAACGCCGCCCCACGATAATGATTCACTTTGAAGGCTTTGCCACTCGTAGTGAGGCGATGAAGCAAGAATATGCATTTAAACAACTCTCTCGCTCACAGAAAGAGCGCTATTTACAGCAGTTTTGGTGTCAAGATCGGGTTCCCATCTAAATTAGCCAACACACATGATATAGGGCCAAAAGCTTCCCTCTTTTTTCACGATAGAAAATCGCCGTGGATTCTGATAATCAGTTAAACTAAGAACAGTTAGATTGCATGAATGAAGGATACAAAGATGAAAGCAGAAATTATCGTCAGCGGCTCAGAACTCCTATTAGGTCAATCCATTGATACCAATGGCCCTTGGATTGCGAAAAAGATCAGTGAAATCGGCATTGATTGCCACTTTAAGTCTACGGTGGGGGATAACCTCAACAATATGGCTTCAACTTTTGCCCGCGCTTTTGATCGTGCCGATATCATTATTTGTACCGGCGGCCTCGGGCCGACCCAAGATGATATTACGCGTGAAGCTGTCTCAAAAGCACTCGATCTTCCGCTTGTTTATGACGAATCTCTTGCTGAAGTTATCCGTGAGAAGTTCCGTAAACGCAATCGCGAAATGTCTGACAATAATCTCCGCCAAGCCTACTATCCTGAAGGGGCTGATATTTTAGAAGCATTCCCAGGCACTGCGCCTGGCATACATATTCAATTAGCAGGCAAACATATCTTCTTAATGCCGGGCGTGCCCTCTGAAATGAAGGTCATGATGAATGATGATATCCTCCCCTATCTTGCTTCCATTTTACCCAAAATAGAACGCATCTATACCAAAACGCTCCGCTGCTGGGGGAAAGGTGAATCGGATATTGCCGCTATTTTAACTGATATCAATGATGAATTAGATCTCTTACCGAATCCTAAACTCTCATTTCTCGCATCTGGTATTGAGGGTATTCAGGTGAGATTCTCTGCTAAAACAGAATCAGAAGCGGAGGCTATGGCGCTTATTGAACCCTTTGCATCGCGTGCTAAAGCATTGCTCGGTAAACTCTGCTTTGGTGAAGATAATGCCAGCATGGAAGAGACTGTTGCTGATCTATTAGATAAAAAAACATTAACGCTCAGTCTGTACGAGTCCTTTAGTGAAGGGATGATCTCCAGCCGATTAAATGAAAAGAGCGATACGCGCCATTTCTTTAAAGGTGCTTGGATTGAGAGTCGTACCAATGGCTTGTCGATTGAAGCTTATAAAACAAAGCTTTATTATATTCAATCACTCAGTCACGCCGATATTGTCGCCACCGTTCATGGCGAGCTGCTTGAGAAGAATAATATGCAGTTAACACTACTCCTTCAGCACCATGATCAGCTACATGAAAAAACAATAATCATCCCCTGCTTTAGCCATCAAGCTGCAGTCAGCTTCTCCGTAATTAACCTGTTAAATATGATTAGGCTCTATCTACTTGATGATTTGGAGAGTGATATTTCACCTTAATCTCTCAAATAATTTTTAAAAGATCTTATATCATGACAAATGAGATGCTTAGATATAAGATCTTCATACTTAAACATGTTTTTTCACATCATCTATTCACTTTTTTTGTAATTGAAATATGCCAACACACACTACTGATACGCCTCATAAACATATTCACGTTGTTGCCGGTATTATCTGGAATGAAGATAAGACAAAGATTCTTTTAAGCCAGCGCAAATCGGACCAAGACTTTAGCGGCTTATGGGAATTCCCGGGCGGGAAAGTGGAAGCTGACGAAAAAGAGGAGACAGCGCTCCTTCGTGAGCTTCAAGAAGAGCTAAAAATTGACGTGACAGATTACGCGCCAGCAATTGCTTTTCCATTTGAATACCCAAGTAAAACAATCGATTTCACCATCTATGAGGTATTCGCATTTACCGGCATTCCCGTCGGTGCTGAATCTCAAATTGTCGTATGGGTTAAAAAAGAAGAACTTCAAAACCTAGAATTTCCAGAAGCTAACCAACGAATGATTGCATATATTTTAAATAATTCTCACTAAAATAGAGCGGCAAAACGGATAGATCTATAATTTATTGCTGGGTTCTTTTGATGATCGCTTCAAAGAGAAATTTTAAACTTCAGTGAGTCCTTTCCCATTTCAGTCTAAAACAAAAAAGATGCTTGAAGTGATTCTCAAGCATCTGTCTGTATCAATTAATATAGAGTGCAATATTCTTTATAATTTCAACGCAAGCGGAATAATCGTTTCTAATGAAAGGCCTGGCTTAGCTGCTTTCGTTACACGTTTTTTCGCTTCTGTTTGATTGTAACCAAGACTGACTAAAGCCTCGATGGCATCTGTGATAATCGCTTCGTTATCGCTGACTAATGGGCCTTGACTTGCGGCGATTAAGTCATCAGTTATATCGATCGGTGCTAAGACCTTCACCTTATCACGCAGCTCGATAATCAAGCGCTCTGCGGTTTTTTTACCAACGCCCGGCACTTTCATCAAACTTGTAAGATCTTCTGTTTGAATCACGCGGTAGAGCTCTTCTGCTGTTAATCCCGATAAAATCAATACGGCACTTTTCGGACCAATCCCGGAAACTTTAATCAGTAATCTAAATGCTTCACGCTCTTTATTGCTACAAAAGCCATATAATAGGCTCGCATCTTCACGGACAACATGATGAATCGTGAGTTGTACTTTCTCGCCCTCACTGGGCAATTTTGCGAAACTGCTCATGGGCAATTCAACTTCATAACCCACGCCACCAACATCGACTAATGCTTGGTTAGGTAAACGCTTTTCCGCTAAAATCCCTGTTAAACGACCTATCATAATAATCCCCCGAATCGATTGTGAAATGCATGCGTTAGTGCAGCGGCTAAAGCATCCGCAGCATCTGCTTGTGGTTTTTTATTGAGTTTTAAGAGACTTTGCACCATATGTTGCACTTGCTCTTTTTGGGCATGACCCTGCCCGACAATTGTCTGCTTAATTCGTGTTGCGGCATATTCAAAGACATCTAAATTTGCCATTGCAGCTGCACACATCGCAACACCTCGCGCTTGTCCAAGCTTAAGCGCTGATTGCGGGTTTTTATGTAAAAAGACCTCTTCAATTGAGAGGACTTGTGGGCGATAGAGCGCGATCAATTGATCAACGCCCTGAAAGATCGTGAGCAATCTTTTCGCCATTGGATCGGCTGTATTCATACGAATACAGCCAGAATCAATATATTTTGGCTTTCGACCACTGATATCAATGACACCGTAACCCGTAATCCTTGAGCCGGGGTCTATGCCAAGAATGATCATTTAAAGAGTTGCTCTAAAATCTCATCTGAAATATCAGCATTTGAATAGACTTTTTGAACATCATCTAAGTTCTCAAGTAGCTCTACCATCGCCATCACTTTTTCAGCAGCCTCTGCATCAATAGCGACGTTATTTTCCGCATATTGTGTTACTTCTGAATCTTCTGGCTCAAACCCCGCTTCCACCATCGCATTATGCACTTCGACGTAGCTTTGCGGTGATGTTAACACTTCAATTGAACCATCTTCATCGACAACAACATCATCAGCACCGGCCATAATCGCAGCTTCTGTAATAGCATCTTCATCAGAGCCTTCTGGGTAGGATAAAACCCCCATCTCTTTAAACTGAAATGCAACAGAACCATCGGTTCCTAAGTTACCGCCATGTTTTGTAAATGCGTGACGCACTTCGCCCGCCGTGCGGTTACGGTTATTCGATAAGCAGTCAACCATGACAGCTACCCCACCCGCACCATAACCTTCATAACGGATCTCTTCATCAGGAGGGCCATCAGTAATACCAAGACCACGATTCACTGCTCGCTCGATCGTATCTTTTGGCATATTTGCCGCAAAAGCACGATCCATTGCTAAACGAAGGCGCGGGTTTGTATCTGCATCTCCATTTCCACTTGCACGGACTGCAATTGTGATTTCACGAATTAATTTAGTAAAAACTTTACCGCGTTTTTTATCCTGCGCACCTTTACGATGTTGGATATTTGCCCATTTACTGTGACCTGCCATGTATAACCCATCCTATTTTGACAAGATGAAAAGAAGATATTTTACCACAAAAACCGAAAAATTAATTAGGATTAATTATCCGTATCTTAGCGATGATTAATATCTTTTATAGGCGCAATCCTCTTGGGATTTTCGCTCAAAAGTTCTATTTTAAAATATCGTAGAATACCATTGACAATAATCTATCAAAAACCCCTTCTCTACAAGCAGTTATCTGTTAAGCTATATCTCGTTGTCACCGCCTGCATATTGCATATAGAATTGAATCATTGATTTCATCTCTCGAAAATAGCGAAAACAGCACAATATTCACCGCTGCTTTAGATTCATAAGATCAGCAGCGCAACAACTGAGATAGAAGAAAACTGATATGTTCCAAACGCTCCTGTGGGTTTTGCTCCCGCTCATTATTGGCTTTGCAATTCCCCTTAAAAATAGAATATTGATCAAGCTCGTGGACCATTCTTTAATGGTTCTGATCTACGTCATTCTCTTTATTATGGGACTCAATCTTTCAGTTATTCCAGACCTATTATCACAATTGCAATCGATCTTCGGAAAAACTATTGTTTTTATTATCGCGATTTTGGGGCTAAATATGCTCGGCTTTTATTATCTCGATAAAAAGATTCCCTACCCTATAAAAGAGGGCTCGGTCAAGAAAGAGTCTACGTGGGTTTCGCTCTTTGGTTCATCAAAGCTGATTTTTGCGATTATATTAGGGTTGATTACAGGGCTCTTTGCGAATCAATATATTCATGTCCCCGAATCTTTAGGGGAAATTGCGCTAGTGATTTTACTGGTCTGCGTGGGATTACAACTGCGTGCGGGGGGCATCAAACTTAAAACGGTTTTACTCAATCGTTATGGTCTGATTATGAGTGTATTCTTTGTCATTACATCATTTGCGGGCGGCACGATTGCGGCACTGATCTTAAATATGCCTGTGACGCATGGCCTTGCGATTAGCTCAGGTTTTGGCTGGTATTCGCTCTCTTCCATTATTCTACAAGATGCGCATGGCCCTATTTTAGGCTCTATCGCATTCTTTAATGATCTCTTTCGAGAGATCTTTGCCTTTATGATTATCCCCCTAATCATGGCCCGCTACCCGATCTCTGCCGTTGGCTCAGGCGGCGCAACCTCTCTTGACTTTGTCCTTCCTGTCATTCAAAGAACAGGTGGTGCACAAGTTGTACCGATCGCGATTAGCTTCGGATTTATCACCAATGTGCTTGCGCCAATATTCTTGGTCTTCTTTGCGAATCTTTAACTGGATGAATACTCATCAAGTCTTACCTAATTACCGTAATAGAAACCGTATATCATCTTGTGCTATTACAAAATTTTCGGGTAATTGCGCGCGATTTTCAGGTTGTGTTAGCCACGCTTCTAATTCGTGACCAATATGCGTTAAGATCACTTTCCGGCATTCAAGCTGACCTGCAATCTCTAGTACAAGATTAATATCATTATGATTTCGGGGTGATTGCGCTTGTGGCGGTACGCTGCAATCAATCACCATATAATCAAGCGGATTTTGCGACAACCAAAGCAGCGTTTCCAGCGGTAATCCTACCGTATCTGTCAGATAGGCAAAACGCTCAATGCCCGTATCAATACAGTAGCCAATTGTTGGCTTTGAGTGGTTTAAATTGAGCGCGGTAATTGTAACGCTACTCAATTCATTATTAATCCCAATGATGTGACCTAAGTGCTTTGTAACACCATGCTTCCAGGGAGCTTGAAAGTCTAATAATCCGGGGTTTTTATACAAATCTGCAAAACCATCTTTATCATCTGGCCCGAAAACGGGGATTCTTTGGCCAACACCCCAACGAATAGGCAACAAGCCTTGCGCATGATCGGCATGATAATGGGTTTGTAAAATAGCCGTTATCCCATCTCGAGAAAAGCGCTGATGTAAATCAGTGAGTCCGGCATCTATTAGAATCACTTTATCCTCAAAGCGAATCATTGCCGAACAGGGTTTTCTAGCAAGAGATGAGTCTGACTTTGCGGCAATACAGATTGCACACTGACACCCGTATACAGGTATCTCGGCGACATCGCCTGTGCCTAATAAGGTGATTTCTAACATCTTCTGAATCCTTGGTTGATAATGTTATCTTTATGAATGGCGCAATCCTTTTAAATCAGTATCCTTTTAAAAGTGAGTATTCATAGCACTGACGAATCGTCGAAGAAAATGCTGGCATGCTTATACTCACTCGCGCCAGCGATTAGGATCACCTTTCGCCTTGGTGCGACAGAAGGAGCGCGATAAAATCTTGAAATACTGCCGCTAAAGGCTGATCTGCATTTAAACGAAAAATCTCATCTGAATCCGCAATATGACTAAATTTCTCATT
>CANRON010000064.1 GCA_947632245.1 uncultured Ignatzschineria sp.
TTATATAAATGTATGATTTTTTATCAATAAACTATAGTTTTTAACGTTTGTAATTGCAGTTCCTCACATCGGTATGGTTAAAAAGTGTACTCATTTGATGCGTGTCCCCAGTTGAAGCCTAAAAGGACGTGTGATATACCTACTCATCTTAAATAATATTAATTATCAGTAACACTATTTATTTAAAAGGATCTATAGCGCTTATGAGGGCGCTAATAATTAATACAATAAAGATCTTTAATTTTAGATAGATAGCAGTGCCGATCAAAAGGGGAAGTATATAGTGAGTATTGACGTTAAAAAAAATAGGCTGCTGAGCACCTTAGAGTAGCTCGGAAATGCCTTGCCGCATCCGGTGGTTTTATTTGTGATTTTAATCATGACAATTTTAGTAGCTTCCGCCGTAGGCGCTTATTTTGGTTTGAGCGTAACAGATCCCAGACCAGAAGGTGCCCCTGGGCGTGTTGCCGGCGGCGTAATTCATGTCGTAAATCTATTAAATGCCGAGGGTATTCGTAAGATTTTAGAGAATATTGTCTCTAATTTTACTGGGTTTACACCACTTGGAACGGTATTAGTGGCCATGCTCGGTGTGGGAATTGCCGATAGCGCGGGTATCTTTTCAGCAGGTATGCGTCTTATTGTGTTAAAGGCACCGATTCGTTTTACAACGCCGGCGATCGTTTTTGCAGGTGTGGTGTCAAATACAGCGGGGGAACTCGGATATATTGTATTAATTCCATTATCGGCGGTGATCTTCCATTCAATTGGTAGAAATCCTCTTGCAGGGTTAGCAGCAGCTTTTGCCGGCGTTTCAGGCGGTTATTCAGCGAATCTTCTACTTGGAACAGTAGACCCACTATTGTCAGGAATTACGCAGGAAGCTGCGCGAATAATCGACCCAACCTATATTGTGGGTGCAGAGGCTAACTGGTATTTCATGGCATTTAGTACATTTATCGTGACGTTTTTAGGATGGTTCGTGACGGATAAAATTGTAGAGCCGCAGCTCGGGAAATATGATGCGAGCGAAATGAGTAATGAAGAGGATAATGTTGTCATGTCTGCTGAGGTGACGCCGCTTGAAAAGAAGGGGCTCAAGTGGGCAGGGCTTTCACTACTTGTGTTAACGGTGCTTGTGGCTGCGCTTGTTATTCCTGAAAATGGAATTCTTCGTAACCAGACAACAGGTGAAATCGCAAACTCTCCATTTTCCCGCTCTATTGTTGTCTTTATCTTTATCTTCTTTGCAGTACCGGGAATTGTGTATGGATTTATCGTGAAGAAGTTTAAAAACGATAATGATGTGATTGGCTCTATGGCAAACTCCATGAGCACGATGGGTCTTTATCTTGTGATAGTCTTCTTTGCGGCGCAGTTTATTGCCTTTTTTAGTTGGACGAATATCGGGCAGATTCTCGTTGTTCATGGGGCTAATTTCTTAACGAGCATCGAAATTAATAGTATGGTGCTCTTTATAGGCTTTATCTTAATCTGCGCATTTTTAAACATTATGATGAGTTCAGCGTCCGCACAATGGGCTGTGACAGCACCGATCTTTGTGCCGATGCTCATGCTTGCAGGATATGCGCCAGAGACGATTCAAGCGGCGTATCGTATTGGAGATTCTGTGACAAATATCATCACGCCGATGATGAGTTATTTTGCCCTAATTGTGGCAATCGCATTGAAGTATAAGAAAAATGCAGGTATTGGGACGATTTTATCGATGATGGTGCCATACTCGGTTATTTTCTTCGTGGTATGGACCGTAATTTTCTGTGTGTGGGTCTTTGTATTAGGTATTCCGGTTGGACCAGGGTCTGCAATCTATTTCACACCATAAGCGTAAATTTTAAATACGCTTGATTGTAAGATTGAGGCGCACGTATTGAATCGATAGTAGAACGAAAGCCAAGGGTGAAATCCTTGGCTTTTTGTATGGGGAGATATTTAGCATAATTTTAAGATTTAATTGTTATTTTTTGTAAAAAATAAAGATTTTTTTAAGGAAAAGAGTAGAATAAGCCCCTCCATATTTCAATAGTGTAATCATTATGTTAGAAATTATTATTAGCGTTGTCTTTCTGATAACGGTAGGCTATCTTGTTGCAAAAAACTATGATGCCAAAATTGTTCTATTCCTAGCCGCTTTTGCACTTTTATATATTTCAGTATTTACAGGACATCCTGTTGAAACTACGACGCCTACGGGATCGATATGGCTTGACCCTTTTGCGAAAGCAACCGATGTATTTAAAATGCAGATGGGGATTGTTGGTCTAACGATCATGATGCTTTTTGGCTTTGCAGCTTATATGAATCATATTGGGGCCAATGATGCGATGGTTGAGGTACTCTCTAAGCCTATAAAAAAAATAAAATCTGTCTATATTCTGGTTCCTATCGTATTTTTATTAGGAAATATGCTGCAGATGGTACTTCCGAGTGCGGCGGGATTGGCGATATTGCTAATGGCAACGCTCTATCCTGCGCTTCGTACGGCAGGGATGTCACCATTGACTGCAGGGGCTGTTATTGCGACTACGGCAACGATCACGCCTACGCCACTTGGCTCAGATAATGTGGTAGTAGCGCAGCATTTGAATATTACCTCTCTGGAATATGTTTTAAAGTATCATGCGAAAGTATCAATACCGGCGCTATTGTTAATGGCAGCAGCACACTTTTTTTGGCAGCGTCATTTAGATAAGCGGGCGGGAACAATGCATGTTCCTTATGTGCCACAACATACGGCTGCTGAAAAACAGGAAGGAGCTTTAACACCGCCACTTTGGTATGCCATTTTTCCCGTACTGCCGATTATTTTGTTGCTTATTTTTAATCTTGCATTCCTTAGTCCTGAAACAGGGAAGCCGCTACTGAAAATGGGACTGCCGGAAATCACTTTAATCTCGATGTTGATTCCAATATTTATTGAGCTTATTCGAAAGCGTGATTTTAAAAAGAGTATTAAAGACTTTAATCTCTTTTTTGAGGGGATGGGGCAGGGGTTTTATCAGGTTGTATCATTGATTATCGCTGCGGGATTATTTGTGGAAGCATTAAAATCCATCGGTATTATCACGATGCTAACCGATAGTCTTAACGATGTTGAAGGAGCAGGGCCAATTTTAATGTTCTTTTTCTCGGGTATGGCTGGCTTAATCGGATTCTTAAGTGGTAGCGGAATTGCGGTATTCCATTCATTTATTAAGATCATTCCTGAGATTACACAACAAATGGACGTGAATACGGTATTAGTCGCCTTACCGATGCAGCTTACGGCGAACTTAATACGTTCGGCATCCCCTGTTGCGGCTGTCATTATTATTGTGGCATCCGTATTAAAAGTAAATCCATTGACGGTGGTAAAAAGAACCTCCGTGCCGGTATTTGTGGGGATATTTACCTGTTTGGCACTCTCTTACTATTTTTATGGATAGTAGAAATACTCGGTAGTGATTTATTCAATCAATTCCATCGAAATAATGATACAAAATAAAGGCTTCAGTTTTTTATGACTGAAGCCTTATTTATTTTATATATCAATATATGGATACTAATATTGATAGCCACCTGATGCACCAACGGTAAACATCGCTGCTCCGAAAATCACCATAAATAAGATCATGAGTACGATCATAATTGCGACTAAAATCCAGTAAGCGATAAAGAAGTTTCGTTTACTTGGGTTATCAGCCTGAATTGCCCAGATAATCGCCATTACAAAGCCGACAACCGGAATCGCTAAAACGATTAATGTAATTAACCAATCCTTCACTGAAAGGGTTGGTGAAACTGCGTTTTGTTGCATGTTTTGAGGTGAATGTTGTTGCATGGAAAATCCTTATCATAAAGTTTCATTTTATTAAAAATCAATAACCGGATTAAATTCCGGTTGGCTAATATTATCAAAATTATAATAGTAATCGAGTGTTATTTGTGGCGAGTAATTGATCTTGATGCCTTTACAGGTAGCTATTAATCTAATCAATATGTTATTAGGTATTAACTATAATAATATTTAACGGATTGATAATTGATAAGGTGTATGAAATTCTGGTGAAAAGCATGGCTCTTCAAGGAGTTGACTTCTAAGAGAGTCAAATTCCATAAGCCATTCTTGTCGCCACCTATTTTTAACAGAGTCGGGTTGCCAGGCAGCATTGATACCATTTTCAATACATTGGCGGATACCATCTAAGTCAAAGCCAAAGTCATCAATCATCACCTGATAGCATTTTTGGCCATTTGTATCATGCATGTGCCAATCATCAGTCGCCGGAATAATCACCATGCCAGCTTTAGCCATTTGACGAATAGGGTGATTGAGCTGCCATTCAGAATGAATTGGCCATTTTTTGAGGAAAAAGGTATTGCTAGGAACGACGGTAAAAGGGATGCCCTCGCGCGCGCATCTGTTCATAAGCGCTCTATTTTCAGTGACTGTATAGCCATGATCTATTCTTTCAAGTCCGATTAAATCAAGCCCCGTCTCAACATTACGCCAATGAAGACCAAATTCAGAGCAGTGACCTGTTAAGCGATAGCCATTTTCTTTAGCGAGGCGGTAAGCTTTCCAAAATTTTTCAATCGATGCATTATCTTCACGATAATCAATGCCGATACCGAGCACGCGATCATGTGGAAAGTCTATCATCCATTGCACCATCTCTACCGCCTCTTCAGGAGATTTTTCGCGGTTAATGGATGGGATTAAGTAGGCACTAATATTCCACTCTTCTTCTGCTTTTTCAAATACCTTCGTAAGGGCTAAAGTGACATCTTTATAGGGTAAGGGCGCATCGTTTGGATTCCAGAAAAATTCAACGTAACGAACACCTGTATTTTTAGCGTCCTCTAAAATCTCATAAGCCACGCGTTCATAGTCTTCGGTTTCTCTTAAAAGCGGATAGAGAAAGTGAAGTGCTGCAATACCGCCTTTCATCACTTCATTTTCATGCGCAAAAGCACGATAGTAGGATTTGGCATCTTTCTCGGATAGCGCAACACCATATTTATGCGCGAGATCTAACATCGTTTGGATGCGAACACCGCCTAAAAGATGGTAATGAAGCTCAGCTTTGGGCATTTTTCGTAAAAATTCGGGAAGTGTTAATGACATATGCAATCCTATAATAATGTTTGAAGATTCAAGTGCTTATTATAAACTTTATTGCCCCATAACTTAAGAAGAAAAGGGATAATGTAAACACATTATCCCGATCAATGGTCTATCGGCACTTTCTACTTTTCAAGTAGAGGACAGGTTACAGAAATCGTATTACGACCCTTCTTAGAGGAGATTGGTGTCGTAATCAAATGCTAAGAATGAATCAGAGCCTTCTGTATCAAGCATTGAACGCAGCTCTGTCCCTACTTTTACATGTTCAGGATGAATCAAGTATTCATCTCTCAATTCAGCGGTATCAAAAGTCATATAAAATGCATAATCGAAGCCTTTATGGCGTTCTGCTGCCCCATTGTATTTTCCGTAGTCGAAAGACTTCATGCTAGGAAGAATAGTTTCTAGTGCGCCTATTTTTTCAAAAATGGCGCGGATCTCTTCTGTGCTAACATCTTTTTTAAATCTCACTAATACAATATGTTTGATCATGATTATACCTATTGGAAATGATGGAAATGAATCCGGGAGTAGGGAGGCTGTTAATTTTAAAAATGTGTGATTGATTAATTGCCTTTCATGATTACAATATCTGATTTTTAGAGGGGATGAAAGTTTCGCCGAGAAACTTTTTATAAGATGAAGTGAGTACCCCTAATTGCAAGAAAACCCGCGGGAGCGGGTATTGTTAGAAGGATTGAAGGATATTTATCAGCTATTGAAAGGATGACTTTACAGTTTCATCAAAGTGATCCAGTCTGTATAAATACCGATATTCCTTCAAGCGGCTTTTTTCTTGATAAGTACCAGCGGTGAGCGCTCTAGCATACACCCCTTTTGATAAAGGCGAACTCTGCTATTGATAAGATTTTGCGCTCTGTAGAGTGCTTCTGTAAAGATTGTCATTTCCCGTCTACGCCAGAACGGTGCTGTTAAAAGCGCATTTTCAGCCAGTGCGATTTTTTCTTGAATTTTTTCAGGGCTATACGCGCTAAATTCATTGGCAATCGCTTGTATTTTATTAAAGCGGTTATCATTGGCAATCCGCATATTTTCCTGTTTACGTTTTGTAGGGGTTAATACATTCAATAAATTAATCATTCGCATTTTCAACTCCTTATCTCTCACTTTTATCAATGGGAGAGAATTTTATCTGACTGTGTTTTAATTGTAGTTCTGCTTCCTGTTGAATTAATATTACATATTTGTAATTTTTATTGCAATACATATTTGTAATTTTTAAGGCTTTATTGCTATTTATGAGTGGACATGCATAAAAAAACACCGCTAATGGCAGTGTTTTCATAGGATTGAATTGAATAAATTAAATGCGTGTTTTTAAGATTATTATATTTTTTTGAATAAAAACTGGGTAGTTAATTGAAAGATTAAGGCTTTTAATTCTTTCTAGGGATCATTTCAAATGAAGATGTAGTCATTTGAGGGGTAATTCGATAGAATTGCAATATTAAAAAATATCGACCCATTTCCCAATGACTACGCCATTAATCGACGCATCACCTTCAATTTCAATGGGTTTATCTCCCCAATTCGGGTTGAGTGGAATGATATATTTTCGGCCATCTGGTTCCATAATTAACTGCTTAAAGGTCGCGCTATTGCTGCCTTCTAATGTCACAATGACGCAAGATTTATTTTCAGGGAGTTTCGCTGGATCAACAAAAATAATATCTCCATCTTCAAAAGAGGGATTACCGTTGGGATTTTTCATGCTAATGCCAGAAACTTTTAAAGCGAAAGTTTTATTACTATGCGGCGCAGGGCAGGGAACCCATTTGATAAGCTCATCATTCGGTACAAGTTCTGCATCACTAAAATGACCGGCAGCCACCCAAGAAATCACAGGAATCATTCCTTTCATCATAGACGGATCTTCTTTGATATTTGATTCAGAAGTTTGCTCAAGATACATATTCGGCATCTGTGCAAGCTCTTCGATAGATCTTGCTTTACGCTCACCAAAGACTCTTCTGCCATTAATGAGCGCAGATAGCTCACCTTGGTTCATCCCTGTTTTTTCAATAAAGGCTGCTTGTTTGCCGCCAAAGTACTCATCAATCCAGGATTTGAGATTTTCAGCTCTAATTCGTGTCGTTTCTTTCATATATTCACCTCTCTTAACCCATAAATGTAAATTATATAAATGCATTGGTCAATGCATTGCATAAATATAATGTTTTATGGGAAGCTCGAAGGCAACTTGGTTGAGGGGGGATTGATACCTTTTAGGAGGATATATGCCGGGAAATTTTGATTAATCATCCCCGCCGACAGCACCTTCAGGGATTTCACCATACTTTGCTAACACTTTCAATTCACCATAATCGCCGGTATCTTCATCATATTCTTGAGAGACAGCAATCACGCCTGCACGAATCTCTGAAAAACGATCCGCTCTGCGAATTGCTTCTTCGGCAGTAGCGCATTGGATCACCGTATCCGTAATCAATTTCGATGTTTTACCACTGCCTTGGCGTATAAATGGTTGTACGATATAGGTTGTTTTCATTGTTTAAAATCTCTCTTTGATAAGAAATCGAAGACCTTTTAATGGATAATATTTATTGCTGCGCGATGTTGCTATCTTGCACTATAAATTTTATTTTTTCACGCAAAACTTCTGAGCTATTCGGCGCTGCTTGAAAATTTTGGATTAAGACAACATGAAATATTGATGTATCGGGTTTATGATTGAGTGTCAGTTCGCCGAGAAGATTATGTGCGAATGATTCAATCTCTTCAATCTTCTCTAGTGGAATTTGAATAGTATTACTTTTGACTATTTGCGCATCGGATATAATTTCAATTCTCATAGAGATTGTGCATTTACCGGATTTTACCATCTCTATTACTTCAGTACTCAGATAGTTCAAAGACGATTCCTTATGTTAATGAATAATTTTATCCCTAATCTTACTGCTATTAACGAAGATTAGCGACAAATTTGAAAAAAACGGCTTAAATCGGGGGAATATTGTAGAGATAAAAAAACCTCAATATTTATCTTTACAGATAGTTATATACTGAGGTTTTTAGTTGTTTGGCGCGCCTAGGAGGAATTGAACCTCCGGCCTTTGGTTTCGGAAACCAACACTCTATCCAACTGAGCTATAGGCGCTTTAAAGGACAGCATTATACCATCTAAAAAAGCTTATGAAAGAAAAAGCATTGCTTTGGAGATAGTCTTTAATGCTGAACATAGTATTAATGCGGAGATATCGGTATTGTATGATATTTTAACAGTGCTTTTTGACATCAAAATCATGACAAATAAGTCTGATTCATCATCATGAATTACTCGATATTTTGAATCTGTTCGCGGATCTGTTCGATTAATACTTTAAGATCAACCCCAATTTGGGTGAGTGTGACATCTTGCGATTTTGAACCGAGGGTATTGGCTTCACGGTTTAATTCTTGTGTTAAGAAATCAAGACGACGGCCCACCGGCTCTTTGCGTGAAAATACGTGTTTCATTTCGGCAATATGGGCAGTTAAACGATCGATCTCTTCATCAATATCAAGGCGTTGTGTGACATAGATGAGTTCTTGCTCGAAGCGTTGCGGATCGTGTTCGATATCAATATTTTCTAAGCGCGCGCGTAGACGTTCTTCGATTTTAACAACGGCGATAGGGCGCTGTTCACGTGCCTTTTCTACTAATACTTCCATCTGTGCTAAGCGATCAAGCATCATCTCTTTTAAGCGTGCGCCTTCGCGCTCACGATTGGCGAGGAATGATTTTAAAGCCGCGTCAAAGAGTGTGAAAAGCGGCGCTTTAATAGAGTCAGCATCAAGGCTAGTAGACTTCATCACGCCCGGCAATTGCATTAATTGAAGCGCGGAGAGCTGTGAGCTTGTGCCTAAAAGCGCATTGGCTGCGCCATGGATATGAATGAGCTCTTTTGCGGCAGACTCATTAAAGATAAGATGCGCTGTTTCTGCTTCATCAAAATCAATACGAATAAAGACTTCAACTTTACCACGGGAAACACTGTTTTGTAGCTTTTCACGAAGCTCAGGTTCAAGGGAACGAAGAAGGTCCGGCATTTTAAAAGCAGGATCAAGGTAGCGGCTATTGACGCTGCGTACTTCAAGGCTTAGCTGGCCAATAGCAGTTGCAGTTGTTTCACGGGAGAATCCCGTCATGGAGCGAATCATAAGCATCCTTTGAATATGGGTATGAGGATCGATGTACCGATAGAGCGACTACTATTTTCAGCCAATCTGAAAATCGCTGTTATCAGAATGTGCATCGCAGTATAAGATTGATCATATTGAGTATATTATACGTAAAAAAGCGCATCTGTGTAGTGATGCGCTAATATCTAACCGCTGTTTCTCATTCAGCCCTTGTTTTAATCGATCATGGGCGAGTAGCTATAAGCGACAAGCAGTGCAAATGATGCAATCATTGAATCCATGTGCGTGCGTTCAAGTGCGTGTGATGACTCAATACCGGGGCCAATTAAGGCATGGCGAATATCCCAGCCGGCGCGTATTGCAGCAGAAGCATCTGAGCCATAAAAAGGATAGATATCCACTTTATGAGGAATATTATCTTTTTGTGCTAAGCCAATGAGCTGATTTGTGAGTTCATAATGATAAGGACCAGATGAGTCTTTCGCACAGATTGAGACGGTATATTCATCCGTTGCTTGCCCATCGCCGATTGCCCCCATATCTACAGCCAGATATTCAATGACATTCGCCGGAATGGATGAGTTACCACCAAAGCCGATCTCTTCATTATTAGAAAAGTAAAAATAGAGCGAATGAGGTGGCTTATCGCCGGTTTGGATTGCATCAATCAGTGAGAAGAGCAGGGCAACGCTTGCTTTATCATCTAGATGACGTGATTTGATGAATCCTGCATTTGTCACTTCAAAGCGAGGGGCAAAAGAGACAAAATCACCGACTTGAATGCCGAGCGCTTCTGTTTCTACACGATTTCTTGTTTTCTCATCAATACGGACTTCAATATGCGCATCATCTCTCGGGAGATCGCCCGCTTCGCGGTAAACGTGGACCGATGTTTCATGCATTAATATGGTGCCGGTGAAGGTTTTGCCACTGCGCGTATGAATTTGGCAATATTCGCCTTCTGTCGCATTCCAATTGAAGCCGCCGACTTTAGTGAGTTTTAAACGACCATCTGCTTTAATATCTTTTACCATAGCTCCGAGCGTATCGACATGTGCAGTCAATAGACGTGCGCGCGTATCATCAATCCCTTCAATTTTAGTAATGATCGCGCCTTTATTTGTTTTTTGAATCGGCAAATTAAGCTGTTTGAGCAACGATTCAATAAAGGCGAGCGCTTCTCGCGTAAAGCCCGATGGAGATGGGATATTTATAAGTGTTTCTAAGCGATTGAGCATTGTTGTCGAATTGAAATTCATCATTAAAAAATCCTTATGATCGTGGCAAAAACGATGTTGTGAATATGTTTTGCAACAAAGTCAGTTTTTCGATAATAAAAGAGGAGATTCTATGAAATCTCCTCTTAGGGGAAGTGTATCTATACATTTTATAGATGTACAATGCGTACAAGTCTATTAATTACGC
>CANRON010000065.1 GCA_947632245.1 uncultured Ignatzschineria sp.
GCGCCAGGAATTCCGCTTAAAGCAATGAAATGGTTAATGCAAAGTAAACATGCGCCGCTTGCCATTCGTCCGACTTCCAGCATGAAGCAATATAAGTGGATGTGGGATCTTCTGATGAACTGTAATGAGAAGAGCTATGCAACGAATAAAGCACGCATGGTGCGCGTCTCTGAATATAGCCGTGATTGCTTACGTGATCTTCGTGCAGAAATCGATCTTCATTATGAAGAGCGGACATTAGGCACAACGCAAGTACTTCGTACTGAAGCGCAGCTTCAAGCGATCCAAAATGATATCGCGGTGTTGGAAGAGTTTAATGTACCGTATGAAGTACTTGATCAAGACGGTATTGTTAATGTAGAACCTGCACTTGCAAAAACAGTCCATAAACTTGCAGGGGGGTTACGTCTACCGAATGATGAAACGGGAGATTGCTTCCTCTATACGAGCCGCCTTGCTGAAAAAGCAAAAGCGCTTGGCGTTGAATTTAAGTTTGGTTGCACGGTTGAGAGCATTCAAACACAAGGCAATAAAATTACGGGCGTAATGGTCGATGGAGAATTACTCACAGCTGATAACTATGCCGTATGCTTAGGTAGTTATGGCGCTGAGAAGCTCTTACCGATCGGTATTAATATTCCGGTATACCCATTGAAAGGCTACTCTTTAACTGTTCCGATTACAGACCCAGAAATGGCACCTAAATCGACAATTTTAGATGAAACATACAAGATTGCGATTACGCGTTTTGATCAACGTATTCGTGTGGGCGGTATGGCGGAAGTGATGGGGTATGATTTAAGCCTTGATCCGCGTCGCCGTGAAACATTAGAGTTTGTGACGAATGATCTTTATCCTGAGGGCGGGAATCTGCCGGAAGCGATTTTCTGGACAGGTCTTCGCCCCGCTACGCCAGATGGTACACCAATTTTAGGTCGCGCTAAATACGATAACCTCTTCCTGAATATCGGTCACGGAACGCTCGGCTGGACGATGGCGGCGGGTTGCGGACGTTACGTCAGTGATTTGATCGCAGGCGTAACGCCAGAGATCAGCACCGAAGGTTTAGATATTACGCGTTATAAAAGGTAAGGATTAATTGCGAGTATTGTATTAGTTGTATCCTCACGATAATACTCATGAAGCAGTGAAAAGGTTAGTGCTGTAGTTTTTAAGCTATGGACTAACCTTTTTTATGGGCAAAGCACTCAAATTTTTTCAATTTTGTGCCGGCAGTTAGGCAAGGTATCTATTCGTATTATTCCAAATATATGTTGGGTTTTATCTCAGAATCCCTATGTTGAATGTTCAGTAGAAAGTCACAAGGACGTAAGCATTTAAAATGATGATCAGACAACTCGAAAAGCAAGTGTATCCATCAGAAGCGCTTCTCTCGCTATTGTTATTAGCCGATCCGGATCAAGAGATGATAACGGGTTATTTTTCTGAGAGCATATTGTTCGTGATGGAATTAGAAGAAACCTTAGATCATCAAATTGTAGGCGTGATTGTATTGAAGCAGATTGCCCAAGATACCTTCGAGATTATGAATCTTGCCGTCAGTGATGATTATCAGCGACAAGGGATTGGTCAGGAGTTATTAGAGTATGTGATTGGTTATAGTGCAAATGCCGCTGGCATTTCCGAGATTAAGATCGCTACCGGCAATAGCAGTATCGGCGCCCTCAGGCTCTATCAAAAGTGTGGTTTCATGATTGATAAAGTTGTGAAGGATTATTTTATCAACCATTATCCTGAACCGATTTATGAGGAAGGGATACAATGCCGGGACCGCATAGAATTGGTGTATCGAATTAAGTCGGGTTGCTTATAACCGATGATAAACCTGTGCGCGTATTGATGCGAGTATTGAACGCTAAAAGCCCTTAATCACGATACTGAGATTAAGGGCTTTTCTGTTTTTACGCACTCTACGAATTGCGAGGTAGATGGCTCATTTTCAATCTACACTCAATATAGATTACGTTAAGCTGTGATCAATATAATGATCTTTTTCACGATAAATCCGTACGCCCACAGCATCTGTTTGCGCGATTGCAGTGAGTTTATTCAGCTCAATGGAGAGCGCCGGAATATTAAACTCAAGGATCAGTTTTTTTGCGAGGACTTCGGTAAAGGTTTCCACTAATAGAAATGCCGAGTTTTTTGCGAAATCCTTAATGTAATTACTGACCTTTTCATAATCGAGCGTTAAACGAATATCTTCCGCATTTGCCGAAGGGCGATTATCCCATTCCATCTCAAGATTCAAGGTGATGGGTTGAAGATTGGTGCGCTCATTGGGGTAAATACCAATGATGACATCGAGAGCAAGATTTTTGATGAAGACAATATCAGGGCGGGGTAGTTTAATGCTTTGCATCGTTAAAATATCCTATTTAAATATTAGAAATATTAGTAAAGGGCAACAGGATAAGATCCTAGCACTTTAAAGTATGAGGCGACATCCTCGATCTCTTTGAGCGCAAGCTTTAAGCCATGCTCCTCGTAATGCCCTAATACATCAATAAAGAAGACATAGCTCCAGTTGCTGTTCTTAGAGGGGCGAGATTCGATGCGCGACATTGTAATATTATACTTCGATAATGGCGCGATGAGATGAAGCAGAAGTCCCGGGCGATCATTTGCCGACACTAAGATCGTGGTTTTGTCATTCCCACTTGGTGGAATACGTTTATTACCGATAATCAGAAAGCGCGTGCTATTAGTGAGATTATCTTCGATATTTTTCTCTAAAATAGGGACGTTATACACTTCTGCGGCTTGTTTACCGCCAAGCGCGGCTGTGCCTTTCTCTTCTGCTGCGCGTTGTACTGCGCCGGCATTGGAGTTTGTAGCAATCAGATCCGCATGAGGCAGGTACTCATCAAGCCAAGAGCGACATTGCGCGAGCGATTGAGGGTGCGCGTACACCGTTTTGATCTCTTTTAAGTCTGTTTCATGCGTCATTAAATTTTGATGGATCTTCAGCTCAGCTTCCCCACAAATATAGACATTTGATGAAGGGAAGCAATCGAGCGTTTGATTCACGGCACCCTCAGTTGAGTTTTCAATCGGCACAACGCCAAAATCAAATTTGCCAGATTCAACGGCATGGAAGATCTCATCAATGGTGCGAATCGGCGTACGATGGGCAGATCCGCCAAAATGCTTAATAGTGGCTTCTTCTGTAAAAGTACCCTCAGGACCTAAGTAGGCAATATTCAGTGGTTTTTCCAGCGAGAGGCAAACCGACATAATCTCTCTAAAGAGGCGCGCAATATCGGCATCAGGGATAGGCCCTTGATTGGCCTTCATTTTGCCGGCAAGTACTTGTGCTTCGCGCTCTGGTCTATACATCTCTGTATCACCGCTCGCGATTTTAATATTACCGATCGCTTTTGCTTCAATCGCGCGTTCATTTAAAAGGCGTAAGATATCGCTATCGATCTTATCAATGGCTTTTCTATGAGGACCTAAAAGGTCAGTGTTGTCGGGCTTAATCTCGTCTGTCATTGTGTTTTTCCATACATAAAGACTGTATTAAATATTGGTTTAAGGCATACAGCCGCTTTGGGTTTATCATGAAATCATGTCAATATACTGTATTATTATTACTGAAGAGGTCAGGGTTTTCCTGAATACGCTACAGAATATCTCTATCTATACTATATATCTATCACAACTTCATAGATGATAGTAGTAGCATAAATAACAAGGTGCGCTATGAATAATATTATGAGTTTTGAGGGCAAAGTCCCAAAGATGGGTGAACGTGTTTGGGTTCATCCAAGTTCTACCATTATTGGGGATGTTTCGCTCGGGGAAGATGTCTCTATTTGGCCGGGTGTGATTATTCGGGCAGATGTTAATAGTGTCATCATTGGTGATCGTACGAATATTCAAGATGGCTCGATTATTCATGTGACTAATCCAGGTGCGAATCCACCGCATGGTTATCCGACGATGATCGGGAATGATGTCACGATTGGTCATGGCGCAATGCTCCATGGTTGTACGATTGGGGAAGGTGTCTTGATTGGGATGCGGGCAATATTGCTTGATGGCTCTCGCGTAGAGAAACATGCTATTTTGGGTGCGGGCGCGTTATTGGCGCCGGGAAAAGTTGTCAAAACGGGTGAAGTTTGGGTCGGCGCACCGGCAAGACGGATTAAAGTCTTGAGCGATAAAGAGATTGAAGATCTCTATTTTTCCGCAAAGCAATATGTCACGCTCAAAGATCGGTATATCAAAGATGCTATGAAGTAGTATGGTAGAAGGAATTGAACATGATAGAAGCAGTGCGCGAAAAAAGAATGGGAAATCGTCAGCGACAAATTTTAGGGTTAAGTGCGAATATATTCTGTTTATTGGCAGCAATCACCCTGTTTATAAATTCACCACCGGCGATAGATACTTATGTTTATAGTGGTGATGATTCTAATTCTGTCGATGTGATTTTATCGCGCGTATTTATTGCAACGATATTGCTCTACTTTATCAGTATTATTTTGCTGATCGTGAATGTGATGGCAGTATTCAAGCAGCAACCGCTACCGCGATCTATTACCGTGATTGCTTTACGCGCGGTCACATTGTTGGCGTTTATCGGCGTTACATTTTATCTTTTCGGTTATTTAGGATTTTATGAAACGCTAGATATTCGTTTCATGATGCCCTTTAGAGCGTATCATCCGCCTTTTTAATTTGAGGGTGTTTATAAGTTTGTGTATAAGTCTTGTAGAGATAGATATTCTGTAATTTCTGCTCCAAATAACGCATTTTTACTTGGTTTTTACAAATAGCACGCTTTGAAATATCATGCTATAATTTTCAAAGTTTGTTATTCTTTTCATCAAGATGCTGTTTAAATACGCAATTTTGTGTGGGAAAGAGTATGCATCAAAGATAGTACTTACTTATTGTTCACTAACATAAGATTCTAGAAGAGGAAATATGAAGTTAGTTATTCAAAGAGAACAGTTGATGAAGCCACTTCAGGCAATCATCGGTGTGATTGATAGAACACAAACGCTCCCGATTTTAGCGAATGTCAAGTGTGTGGTGAGTGAGGATGAGATCACCTTAACGACAACGGATTTAGAGATTGAACTCACCTGTTCATTCCCGCATATCCCGGTTGAGCAAGGTGCAGTAACTTTCCCGGCGCGTAAATTGTTCGATATTCTAAAAGCGTTGCCAGATGGCATTGAAGTGCAGATTGAAGTCTCTGAAATGCGTGCAACGATTGTTGCAGGGCGTTCACGCTTCACACTTAGCTGCTTGCCGGTAGAAGAGTATCCTGTATCTGATCATCTTGAGTTTGAGAAAACATTAACGCTCCCTAAAAATGAGCTGCGTAAATTGATTGAGCGCGTTGCGTTCTCAATGGCGGTTTCGGATGTGCGTTATTTCCTCAATGGTTTACTCCTTGATGTCAACGGTGTTGAACTCAACGCGGTTGCGACAGATGGACACAGATTATCTGTCTCTTATCTCGTATTACCAGAATCAACGAACTTACATAAACAACTCATTATCCCGAGAAAAGGGGTAGAAGAGCTGTTAAAGCTGATTGAAAATGAATCTGCGCCGCTGCATTTAGAACTCAGTGAAAATCACCTCCGCGTTGAACTCGGCAGTATTGTTTTCACGACAAAATTGATCGATGGAAAATTCCCAGATTATAAACGGGTTGTACCGCCATTAGGTGATAAAATTATCGTGGCTGACAGACAGGGTTTAATCGAAGGCTTAACGCGGGCATCAGTATTATCACAAGATAAATTCCGGGGTATTCGCTTCACGGTTTCTGATTATCTCTTAAAGCTTCAGGTGAATAACCCAGAGCAAGAGCAAGCAGAAGAAGAAGTAGAAGTGAATTATCAGGGTGAATCATTTGCAACTGCCTTTAATGTGGGCTATTTGATTGAAGCCCTCAAAGTGCTTGATGATGAAATGGTGCGTTTAAGCTTTACAGCGCCGAATTCAAGCTGCTTAATTCAGAACTCGGATAGTGATGGCGTGAGTTATGTTGTTATGCCGATGAGACTCTAATTAAGAGTGATTATTCAATCTTTACAAGTTGAAAACTTTAGACATCTCGCGAGTCAGAATTTTGATTTTGACTCGCGGTTTAATTTAATTGTCGGGAAAAATGCTTCCGGCAAAACATCTCTCCTCGAAGCGATCTATTTTCTATCTCAAGTAGGATCATTCCGTACGTCTCGTATTAATCAGGCGATTTGTGAGGGAGAAGATTATTTTCGGGTAATTGCACAATTATACTCCCCGAAACTGGATTTAGAATCTCGGTTGGGTATTGAGCGAACACGGGGTGAGATGCAAGTTAGGCAAGATGGCGAAGCAGTGAAAAAGCGCTCACATCTGGCGAAGTTATTACCCATGTTATTTCTAGGCCCCGATACCGGCACTAATTTAATGCAAGAACCGAAAGCGCGCCGGCAATTTATGGATTGGGGTCTGTTTCAAAACTATGAATCCTATCATCGCATTTGGCTCCGTTACGATCGAGGGTTAGCGCAGAGAAATGCCGCACTAAAAGGGCATTATCCTGATTCTGTATTGGCAAGTTTAGAAGATGAGATGAGCGATGCCGGCGAGAGCTTACATTTAGCACGCAAATCATTTATCGAAGAGATGGAGCCACTTGTTATCGATCTTTTATCGCGGTTAATCAGTCGTGATATTGAATGGAAGATGGAGTATCACGGTGGGTTTACAGAAGGAAAGCTCCGAGAAGAGTTAGCAGAGACAAGGGCGCGTGATCGGCAGATGACATTTACGCGAATCGGGCCACATCGGGGAGATTTCTCTTTAAAGTGTGATGGGCGACTAGTCGCGCAGCATTTGTCTAGAGGGCAAATTAAGCTTGCCACAATTGCATTGATGCTGACGCAGATTAAGCTCTATCAAGCGATGAATCAATCATCGACTATTTTGCTAATGGATGATCTAACGGCTGAGCTTGATCAAGATAAGCGCATGATTTTACTCGATGAGTTGATCGCGCAAAAATCACAACTATTTGTGACTTGCCTAGAAGAGAGCGAGTTTCCCGAGCTAACAGATAACGCATTAATTACTGCTATGAGTCATTATGAACTTAATGACGGAGTTGCTCAAAAAATGCTATAATCTTGGGTTATTATCATATAAAAGTTTTATAAGAATCATAAAGAGGTATTGTGAATGACAACTGAAAGTCAATCTCCAAGTATCAAGGTTTTAAGAGGGTTAGATGCAGTCCGTAAACGCCCTGGAATGTATATTGGAGACACCGATGACGGCACCGGCCTTCACCATATGGTTTTCGAAGTAGTTGATAACGCGATCGATGAAGCATTAGCAGGTCAGTGTGATGACATCAGCGTCACAATCCATGTTGATAACTCTATTACAGTGACAGATAACGGTCGTGGTATTCCTGTGGAGATGCATCCTGAAGAGGGTGTTTCATCCGCACAGGTCGTCATGACAGTGCTGCACGCAGGTGGTAAGTTTGAAGATAACGCGATTTCGGGCGGTCTTCATGGTGTTGGGGTTTCTGTTGTAAACGCGCTTTCATCAAAGTTAAAGCTCACTATCTACAAGCATGGCAGAATCCATGAGCAAGAATATACACTCGGCGATCCTAATTATCCATTAAGAGAAATTGGCGATACAGATCAGCACGGTACGACTGTGTACTTTAAGCCGAGTAAAGAAGTATTTACAAACGTTGATTTTGAATACGATATTCTCTTTAAACGTTTAAGAGAGCTCGCTTTCTTAAACTCAGGTCTTCGTATTGCTTTAAAAGATGAGCGAACAGATCGTGAAGATGTTTTTGAGTATGAAGGCGGAATCAAAGCTTACGTTGAACTCATCAATAAGAATCGTAATAAGATTCATCCGCATATTTTCTATTGCGATACGCAAAAAGATAATATTAACGTAGAGATTGCGCTTCAGTGGACAGATGGTTATCAGGAAAGCGTTTTCTGTTATACCAACAATATTCCACAAGGCGATGGGGGTACGCATTTAGCAGGCTTTAGAGCGGCAATGACGCGTACACTTAATCGTTATATGCAAGATGAAGGTTTGTTGAAGAAGGCTAAAATTGCGACAACGGGTGACGATGCAAGAGAGGGCTTAACAGCGATTATCTCTGTAAAGATCCCGGGTCCAAAGTTCTCATCACAAACCAAAGAAAAGCTTGTTTCAAGTGAAGTACGCCCAGTTGTAGACAGTGTTTTAGCTGAGCGTTTAGAAGAGTTCTTACTTGAAAGCCCAGAAGATGCGAAAGCGATTACTGCAAAAATTATTGATGCAGCAATGGCGAGAGAAGCGGCACGTAAAGCACGTGAAAATACACGTCGTAAGAGTGTTTTAGATATCGCAGGTCTTCCAGGGAAGCTTGCAGATTGCCAAGAAAAAGATCCCGCATTATCTGAACTCTTCATTGTGGAAGGGGACTCGGCGGGTGGTTCTGCAAAACAGGGTCGTAGTCGAAAATTCCAAGCAATTTTACCGCTCAAAGGTAAGATTTTGAACGTTGAGCGTGCACGTTTTGACAGAATGATTAGTTCTGCTGAAATCGGAACACTGATTACGGCATTAGGTTGCGGGATAGGCCGTGATGAATTTAATCCGGATAAGCTTCGCTATCACCGTATTGTAATCATGACGGATGCCGACGTCGATGGTGCGCATATTCGTACGCTACTATTGACCTTCTTCTATCGTCAGATGCGTGAGCTAGTTGAGCGTGGACATATCTATATTGCACAACCCCCGCTTTATAAAGTAAAACGCGGTCGTCAAGAGACATATATTAAGGATGATAATGAGTTATCATTATATTTTCTTAATACTGCGCTTGAAAATGGCTCGATGCACCCAAGTGCAGATGCGCCAGCAATTTCATCCGTTGTAATGGAATCGATTGCCAAGCAGTTGATGAAAGTGGAGCATATTATCTCTCGTATTAGTCATCGCGTGCCTGAAGAGGTGCTTTATCACTTATTAGAACTTCCTGTCGTAACAGATGAGTTGTTAAGCAGTGATGAAGCAAGCGATTGGGCTAAAACGTTAGAGTTACAGCTGCAACATGATATTTCAGAAGGTTCTGTGAACTATACGGTTGTTGCTGATCAAGCTGAAAATAAGATTACGATTACAGGTGAGCGTTATAATATTGAAACGCATTATGTCATTGATAGTCGCTTTATTAACTCAAATGAATATCAAGAGATCGCGGTACTTTCAGCAGAATTACACGCACTGATTCAACCCGGTGCATATGTACAGCGCGGCGAGAGAACATTACAGATCACTGGTTTTAAAGAGGGCTTAGATTGGCTCATTGGCGAAGCGAAGAAAGGACAGCAAGTATCTCGCTATAAAGGTCTCGGGGAAATGAACGCCGAGCAGCTGTGGGAGACGACAATGGACCCAGATCAAAGACGTTTACTCCAAGTAAAAGTTGAAGATGCGGTGAAGGCGGATGAAGTTCTCACAATGCTAATGGGCGATGAAGTCGAGCCAAGACGCGAATTCATCGAGCAAAATGCCCAGATGGTTGGGAACTTGGATGTGTAGAGTCTATTGTTGTCGAATCTCATGAATGATGAAACGGTGTCTCAAACTGTGATACGAAATCTCAAACTGTGATACCAAATCTCAAACCGTGATACCAAATCTCAAACCGTGATACCAAATCTCAAACCGTGATACCAAATTTAAGAATTATATAGATAAGCCTCTTCTTAAGAAGAGGCTTATTTTTTATGTGATTTATGATTTTCTTAAATTATTTATTCTTCTACAAAGAGATTTCCATCCATCCCAGTAATCCATTTTTTCATACACATTATGATCCCATATATCTTCCCACCAAGGTTTATCTGTTAGTTGATTAATGATAGTTAAAGGATGAGTTTCACCCGATAATATGGTTTGGTAGTCCTTTGGTGAGATTAGAAAGCTTCTTACTGAAGGTGGTGGACTTTGTTTGTCAAGAAGCTTCCAAGTTGAAAATAGACGTATAAGATTGGACTCACCTGTAGCGCCGATTACTTCGCTAATATGATATGGTGTCTTAAATACTTTGCAATGCCAATTACCATATTGTTTGATAATTATAAGTTCCCCAGCCTCACTATCCTGTCGTAAAAAATATAAGTGAGTTAAATTATTATTTAGATTTTTATCTGTAAGCCAGTTTACACCATCTTGTTCTGGTGTTGGAACGCGAGAATATGATATAGAAAAGATAGAACCTTCTCCAAATAATAACCAATCTGAATTAATATTCAGGTACTCGGCAATGTTCTCAAGTTGAGAAAAAGAGGGTTCCTCTAGCCCCATGAAAAAATTTTCCATAGGTTCCGCATAGTTATTCCCCATGTTTTTTGCGATACGAGCAGGGGATAGTTTCTTGCTGCACGTGAGAGCTTCATTGACCTTTTCTAAAGAGATATTGAGACGAGCTGCTATTTTGGTTCTTCTAGAAGATGGGCGATTTTGTCTCAACATCTCTTCAAAAGCCTTAATGCTGGCGGATAAGTTTTGTTGAGATTCTGAAAAGGAATTATATAAACGAGATACAGCCTCTGCGTTAATAGAACGGTTGTTATGTTGAGCTGATACCTCAATTTTTTCTTTTAACTCGCTAGGGACTC
>CANRON010000066.1 GCA_947632245.1 uncultured Ignatzschineria sp.
CCATTTATGTGTCAAAAGCCAGGTATGAAACCGCGCTGAGCTCCTTGCCCAGCAAAAAGCTGTCAGTAGCACAAATGGCGTTGTAGGCAATAGAGGCAGGAAGATTCCTATAATTCCCAGCAAGAGAAATATAGCCCCCATCACCATAAAAAATATGCGGTTTAAAATTTTCATATACGAGTTCTTTAGCTCTATATCAGAATGATACGATATCAATTTTCAAGGTAAAAACATAAACACCTTTTGAAACTGAATTCAAAAGGTGTTTTAAATATGGCATCTGAATATAGAAGTAGTCGGGTATCTACTCTTCAACCGTCATCTCTGTAATCACACCCTCTGGAGTATTAGCATAACCAAATTCTGCCAATCTTTTGTCATAGGGGAAATTATAGCGTAAAACATCTAAGCTCTTTTGGGATAACTCATCTAACCCTAATGCTTTATAAGCAACTGCTTGGATGTAGAGCGCATTGGATATTGATGTCGTTGCATCATAATTATCGAGTACAAACTGTGCCCTATTTGCAGCACCTACATAAGCATGGCGCTCAAGATAGAAGTTTGCTTTATGTATTTCCGCTTCTGCAAGCAAGTTACGAAGATAGATAATTCGCTCTGCTGAATCTTCCGCGTAGTCACCATTCGGATAGCGCTCTACAACAGTCATAAATGATCTGAGAGAATCTTGCATCTGTCTTTGGTCGATCTTAGAGCGATCTGGTGGAAGCATTTTATCTAAAATAGATCTTGCTCTATCGAAGTTGATGAGCCCTTGCATGTAATAAAGGTAATCAATACTCTCATGATTGGGATAAATACGAACAAATTCATCTATTTCCATCAATGCTTTATCGTGTTGCCTGTCATGATAGTGCGCATAAATCTTATTAAGTTTCGCTTGTTCTGCTAAACTTGTATGAGGGAAACGCGCTTCAATTGCTTCATAATGTTGAACAGCAATTTCATAGCTAGCACCGTCTAGGCTCTTATTACCTTCTGCAAGAAGGTCCTGACCTGTCATGGCATAATACTTATCGTCTTTTCTTTCTGACGTCGATCCGCAAGCTGTAATTATGCCCGCTGATACCAGTACCATAAAAAATTTTAGTGTTTTCGCTTTCATTTTATTACTATAGGTCCAACAAATTGAATTAATTCTTCGAGATTATACAGATAAATTATGAAACATTCAGAAACTTTTACGTTAACAGTTACCGAACAAAATGACGGACAGCGCATAGATGCTGTGCTGCCAGTTTTGCAACCCACCCTCTCTCGAAGCCAAGCTCAGAAGCTTATTAAAAATGGCGATGTTCTCCTTAATGGAGAAATTCCCCGTCCAAGAGACATTGTAGCAATAGATGACATTATTCAACTAACTATTGCAGAAAATCAATCAGAAAATGAAGAAATAGTTCCAGAAAATATTGCTTTAAACATTGTTTTTGAAGATGATGACATTATCGTTCTCAATAAACCAGCGGGTATGGTTGTTCATCCGGGTGCAGGCAATCAGATCGGCACGCTTGCAAATGCGCTATTGCATCACTGCCCACAATTAACAGAGTTAAGCCGAGCTGGTATTGTCCATCGCTTAGATAAAGAAACTTCCGGCATTATTGTCATTGCCAAAACAGCAGAAGCCGAAGAGAACCTTATCGAGCAGTTTAAAGCCCGGACACCTACCAAAGTTTACCATGCGCTTGTCATTGGCGAATTAATCTCCGGTAGAACAATTGATGCCCCTATTGGCCGTAATCCATACCGCCGTAAACATATGTGGGTAACAGAAACGGATGAAGATGGTAACAACGAGGGTAAAGAAGCGATTTCTCATCTTCGCGTAACAGAGCGTTTTCGTGCGCATACTCTTGTAGAAGTCAACATTGAAACAGGTCGTACACATCAAATTCGCGTCCATATGCAACATATCAACTACCCAATCGTGGGAGATAGTGATTATGGTGCGCGCTTAAAAATCCCGAAAAAATTTGGGCAACACGCTGAAAATGTTTTGCGCGGATTTAGACGCCAAGCGCTCCATGCTTTCTCTATCACCTTTGATCATCCTCGCACTGGCGAAGAGATGCACTTTGAGCAAGAGTGGCCGAATGATATGAAAACGCTAGTAGATGCCATTCGCCAAGAGAGCATTGATTATGACGAGCAAAATAATTAAAGACGCAACATCGGGATTAGAAGTTATTAGTCCCAATTGGCCGCTATCTTCACGAATAAAAGCCTTTACGACAACCCGTAAAGGCGGTTTTTCGACAGGTGATTTTCAAGGCTTAAACTTTGGATTAAGTACCGCTGACGACCCTAGATCAGTCATGGCAAATCGCGAACTTTTGTATCGGACACTTCAGGTACCAGAAAATGATTTCTTTTTAACGCAGATTCACTCAAATCTCTGTGTGCCGATCGAAAAAAAGTGGAACCACGCAGGAGCAGATGCGTCATACACAAATAAGATCAACACCCCTTCTGTCATTTTAACAGCAGATTGCTTGCCCATTTTAATTGCCAATCGTAATGAGAGCATTATTACTGGAATCCATGCCGGATGGCGATCACTCTTAATGGATATTATCGAAAATAGCATTGAAAGATTGCAAGAATCACCTGAAGATCTATTTGTTTGGCTTGGTCCTGCAATTTCCCAAAAAGGCTTTGAAATTGGGGGCGAAGTAAAATCAGCATTTGAATATCGAAATACCCTGCTTGCAAACCTTACACCCGAAAACCGCAATCCAGAGGATCTTTTCACTGTCTCTAAGAATGCCGGGAAATATTATGCTGATATCTATGCGCTAGCAAAATTACGCCTACTGAATATGGGGATTCCGCTTTCTCAGATTTACGGTGGCGATTTTTGCACCTTTTCAGATCCTGACCGCTTCTTCTCTTACCGCAGAGATGGAATTAAATCAGGACGATTAGCGAGCTTTATTTGGATTGATGCATAATTCCCTATTACAATTCTTTGGTTCTATAGTCATTATCAGTCCTATCCTTATCTCTTATAGCTCGGGGGCTATTTTCAATAGGATCTTTATACCTATCCCACGCGCAATCAATAATTGATTGAAATCGCATAGACCAATTTGCTTTCAAGATCACAAAGAACGATAGCCTTCAGCAATTTTTCCGCATTCCTTAACTCATTCATTAGAATATGTCGGAAAGATAATAAACTAACCTGAATTTTATAAAGAAATAGGCTAAAATACAGGGTTAAATATTCACAATTACGACTTGCGAGATTTACTAAAATTATGTCCACAGCTCAATATAAAAATTTTTATATTCAAACTCAGGGCTGCCAAATGAATGAGTATGACTCAGAAAAAATGGCAGATTCTCTCAAAGCATTTTGCAACCTAGAGCAGTCCAAAGAAATTGAAAATGCAGACGTATTCATTCTTAATACTTGCTCTATCCGTGAAAAAGCCCAAGAGAAGGTTTTCTCTGAGCTTGGTCGTTGGCGTAAACTCAAAGAAGAGAACCCGCACATTATTATTGCAGTCGGCGGTTGTGTTGCGTCTCAGGAAGGCGAGGCGATAAAAAAACGCGCACCATTTGTCGATATTATTTTTGGCCCGCAAACGCTGCATCGTTTACCGAAAATGCTCAATGATGTCTGGCAAGGTAATGGCACACAAGTGGATGTCTCCTTCCCCGAAATTGAAAAGTTTGACCATCTACCAAAACCGCGCGCTGAAGGCGTCACAGCTTTTGTTTCAATCATGGAAGGTTGTAATAAATACTGCTCATTTTGCATCGTACCCTATACGCGCGGCGAAGAGATCTCTCGTCCCTTTATCGATGTTATTGGTGAAATTGCAGAGCTTGCCGACCAAGGTGTCAGAGAAATTACCCTTTTAGGGCAAAATGTCAATGATTACCAAGGCGAAATGCCAGATGGAAAAATAGGCGATCTCGCACTCCTCATTGAATATGTTGCTGAAATTAAGGGGATTGAGCGTATTCGTTATACGACTTCTCACCCCATTGCATTTAATGATCGCTTAATTGAAGCCTATGCACGCGTTCCTAAACTCGTATCTCATCTCCATCTCCCCGTACAATCAGGATCAGATCATATCTTGATGATGATGAAACGAAATCATACGGTTTTAGAGTACAAAGCAAAAATCAAAAAACTTCGGGAAGTTCGCCCAGATATCTCCATCTCTACGGATATTATCGTCGGATTCCCCGGGGAGAGCGCAAAAGATTTTGAAGCAACAATGAAGCTCGTAGAAGATATACACTACGATCATTCGTTTAGCTTTATCTATTCCGCAAGACCTGGCACACCCGCCGCAAACCTTCCGGATGATGTTTCAATTGAAGAGAAGAAAGAGAGGCTCGCACGGTTACAAGCAAAACTTTCCGAACAAGCAAATCAAATCTCTCAAAGCATGGTCGGCACCATTCAACGTATTTTAGTGGATCGCCCTTCGCGTAATAATCCTAAGGAATTATCCGGACGTACTGAAAATAACCGCAATGTAACATTTGAAGCGCCGGCTGAATTGATCGGTCACTTCTGTGATGTTCTCATTACAGAAGCACATGCTTTTGCGCTTCGTGGACGTTTAGTACTAGAACAATAATAGATATAAGAGATCATTCTTGAATGGTCTCTTTTCATATGTAAACATTGTAATCGCGATAACTAGCATAATTCTGAGCAGTTGCGTCACGCCGAACAATCACACACAAAAAATGAAGGTTCGTCTAATAAAAGATCAGTAGTAAAATTTTATAATCAACTACCTAGAAACACTCAACAGCATCTATTAAAGCTTCACCTAAAAATTTTTAAACAATCATAAGTAGTATCAGTCACCGTAAAAAGGAAGATATATATGAGTATTAATAAAATGACTTTCCAAGCATCAAAAGATGCACTAGACAAACATATCACCGACTGTTTAGTCATTGGTGCGTTTGAAGGTAAACTGACTGCTAATGCAGCAGAATTAGATACAATTTTAAATGGTAAATTATCAGCGCTTGTAAAAAGTGGTGATATCAGTGGTAAAGCAGGTGAAGTATTTGCGCTTCATGGCGTTGAAGGCATCAAAGCAAAACGCCTTGTTGTTCTTGGCCTTGGTAAAGAAGATAAATACAATCTTGACGCACTCCGTAAAGCAGTTGCAGCTGTGACAAGATGGGCGAAAGCAACCCCTGCTAAATCGATTACTTTCTCACTCTTACAACAATGCAAACGCAAAGCTATCTCTATTCCGGCAATCGCACAAACGGCAGGTGATGTACTCTACCAATTTGCAGCACCGAAAAAAGAGAAAGTAAAAGCGCTTGATCTACAAAAAATCATCATTCTTGATAGCAATATGGATCAAGAAGTAAAAGACGCCGTTGCATATAGCCAAGCACTTGTTAGCGGCATGTCGCTCACCAAAGATCTCGCCAATGCACCAGCAAATATGATGACGCCAAAAGATTTAGGTGAAGAAGCACTTAAACTTGCCAAAGAGTTCCCAAGCATTAAAGCAACCGTACTTGAAAAAGCGGATATCAAAAAACTCAAAATGGGCTCTTTCTTAGCGGTTGCACAAGGCTCTGAAGAGAAGCCGCGTTTCATCGTACTCGAGTTTTTAAATGCAGATAAAAAAGATGAAGCGCCTATCGCGCTTGTCGGCAAAGGCGTCACATTTGACACAGGGGGTATTTCACTGAAACCAGGTGCAGGCATGGATGAGATGAAATACGATATGGGCGGCGCAGCTTCAGTATTGGGGACATTCCGTGCTTTGGCAGAGCTCAATATTAAAGCAAACGTTGTCGGTTTAATTCCGGCAACTGAAAATATGCCCTCAGGTGAAGCGATTAAACCGGGTGATGTTGTGACCTCAATGTCTGGCCAAACGATTGAAATTCTCAATACAGATGCCGAAGGCCGCTTAATTCTTTGTGATGCACTGACCTACGCAACACAATATAAGCCAAAAGCAATCGTGGATATCGCCACATTAACCGGTGCCATCATCGTAGCGCTTGGTCATAATGTGTCTGGCCTTTTTGGTAACAATGAGGCGCTCACCGCTAAAATTAAAGCATCCGCAGATACAACGCGCGACCATGTATGGGAATTCCCGATTTGGAACGATATCTATCAGCCAATGCTGGATTCAAACTTTGCGGATATGGGCAATATTAGCACGGGCGGCGGCGGTGCAGGATCTATTACTGCGGCATGCTTCCTTGAGCGCTTTGTAGAAGATTACCCGTGGGCACACCTTGACGTTGCGGGTACTGCGTGGACTTCAGGAAAAGAAAAAGGTGCAACAGCACGTCCTGTACCATTACTCTTAGATTTTATTAAAAATTTCGACGCATAATTTACGTTTAATATTTTTAACAGCAGCCTTATCTCAATAAGGCTGTCAGATTTTTTTCAACAATCAGTGAACTCTCGAAAAGGAGATGTAAATGACAATTCGTGTAGGTATTAATGGTTTTGGTCGTATTGGCCGTTTTGTATTCCGTGCAGCTGTTGAGCGCAATGACATTGAAATCGTAGGAATCAACGATTTAATCGATGTTGATTACATGGCATACATGCTTAAATATGACTCAACTCATGGCCGCTTCAACGGTACTGTTGAAGTCAAAGATGGTCATCTCGTTGTGAACGGTAAAACTATTCGCGTTACGGCGGAAAGAGACCCTGCAAATCTTAAATGGAATGAGATCGATGTAGATGTTGTTGTAGAAGGAACTGGTCTTTTCTTAACGGACGAAACTGCACGTAAGCACATTGAAGCTGGCGCGAAGAAAGTTGTAATGACAGGACCTTCAAAAGATAAAACCCCAATGTTTGTAATCGGTGTTAACGAAGATACTTACAAAGGTGAAGATATTGTTTCTAACGCATCGTGTACGACAAACTGCTTAGCGCCAATCGCTAAAGTATTAAATGATACATGGGGCATTGAATCAGGTCTTATGACAACCGTTCACGCAACCACTGCAACACAAAAAACAGTAGATGCGCCTTCTGCAAAAGACTGGAGAGGTGGCCGCGGCGCTTCACAAAACATCATCCCATCATCAACAGGTGCTGCTAAAGCTGTAGGTGTTGTTATTCCTGAGCTTAACGGCAAATTAACAGGTATGTCATTCCGCGTTCCGACACCAAACGTATCTGTTGTTGACTTAACTGTAAACCTTAAAAAGCCAGCAACATATGCTGAAATCTGCGCAAAAATGAAAGAAATGGCAGAAGGTCCTTTAAAAGGTATCTTAGGCTATACAGAAGATGATGTTGTATCTACAGACTTCTTAGGCGAAGTATGCACGTCAGTATTTGATGCTAAAGCAGGTATTGCATTAACAGACAACTTCGTAAAAGTTGTTTCTTGGTACGATAACGAAATCGGTTACTCAAACAAAGTTCTTGATTTAGTTGCGCATATTTCTAAGTAAGATTTCGTGCTATAACGAACTACAGTGACAGTAATAAAATCAATGTCAAAACCCAAAAGCGTCTATTTGAAATAGGCGCTTTTTTTCGCCTATCGACCTTATTTACTGACTGTAAAATATTCAATTAGATCCTCTCAAATACCCCTTAAGAAATTGAATAGATACACAATCCCTTTATTATCTTAAAATATTCAAACCACACCGTAAGATATAAAGTATCTAAAAACATTTCCATCCTAAAAAATATGTACATCCGTTTTCAAAATAACGGTATGATAGATAAGTTTTGTGTCCGGTCAACAGTTAGCGAATAGCATTACAACAAAGATACAAGCTCATCTCAAGGCTTCTCCTTAGCCAAAAACTCAAACTACCAACAGTGGAGTCATTCGATGTCTAATGATATCAATTTCAGCCAAGGTATTGTGCCGCCCAGTCAGCGCAAAAGCCTAATCTCGCTTGCCTTTATTATGCTAGGGCTTACCTTCTTCTCTGCAAGCATGCTCGCCGGTGGCCGAGTCGGTGCAGGATTAGACCTTAACAACTTCTTTATCGCCATTATTATAGGCAACTCTTTCTTAGCAATTTATACTGCCCTTTTAGGCTATATTGGTGTTAAAACAGGACTTACAACCCATCTACTTGCCCGTTATGCCTTTGGACGTAAAGGTGCCTGGCTCCCGTCCCTGCTTTTAGCGGGTACACAAGTAGGTTGGTTTGGCGTTGGTGTTGCGATGTTTGTAATTCCTGTCAGTGATGTGACCGGCATCAATCTCTACCTTTTAATTGCGCTTGCCGGCGCACTGATGACGGGTACCATGTATTTTGGGATTGGTGCAATTGCCGCATTATCTATTTTAGCGGTCCCTTCAATGACAATATTAGGGGTTTATTCTGTATGGGAAGCCGTTGATTCCGTCGGTGGATTTAAAGCCCTTTCGGTGGTTCAACCAACCGATCCTTTAACCATGGCGAGTGCGCTCAGCATTGTGATTGGCTCATTTATCAGTGCGGGAACACTAACTGCTGACTTTCTTCGTTTTGGCAGAAATGCCAAGACTGCTATTATCGTTGCCGTACTTGCGTTCTTTATTGGTAACTCCTTGATGTTTATCTTTGGCGCAATGGGAACGCTCGCGCTTGGAAAAGCTGATATATTTGATGTCATGTTGCTACAAGGATTAATTATCCCGGCGATCATTATTTTAGGTCTCAATATCTGGACGACCAACAACAATGCGCTATATGCATCTGGCCTTGGATTTTCCAGTATTACCGGCATTTCGAGCCGAAAACTATCCATGATTTTAGGCTTTATAGGCACGATCTGCTCGCTCTGGCTTTATAATAACTTCGTTGATTGGTTGATATTTTTATCCTCTGCAATCCCGCCAATTGGTACTATTTTAATTGCTGATTTTTTAATGAACCGCAAACGCTACACTGACTTTAGTCAAATGAATGATATTTTCGTGAATTGGAATGCCATCATTGCTATTATTATTGGCGTTATTGCGAGCTATACATTTAAGGGAATTGTCCCGGTAAACTCAGTGATTGCAAGCCTCATAGCTTATCTCGTGCTTGAAAAAACAATCGGCGCTAAAAACCATATTCGATAGGAGTTATTCATGACAACAGTGATTCAAAATGCCCATCTGAGAGGTCAGGAAGGTCTATGGCAGATCGTAATGGCACAAGGAAAATTTTCAAAAATTGCGCCACAAACCGAAGATCTAAACCTCGGAGCGGATATCGAAATTATCGATGCCGAAAATGGTCTTGTTATCCCGCCCTTTATTGAGCCCCATATTCATTTAGATACCACTCAAACTGCCGGCGAGCCAAAATGGAATGAATCCGGTACGCTTTTTGAGGGAATTGAACGCTGGGCTGAACGAAAAGCGATGCTGAGTGACACTGATGTGAAAACACGTGCCATGAAAACCCTAAAATGGCAGATTGCCAATGGTATTCAACATGTTCGCACCCACGTGGATGTATCAGACCCAACTTTGACTGCGCTCAAAGCAATGCTTGCATTAAAAGAAGAAGTCAGGGATTTTATTGATGTACAGATCGTGGCTTTCCCCCAAGAAGGAATTAACTCCTTCCCGAATGGTCGAGAACTACTCGAGGAATCTATTAAACTCGGCGCCGATGTCATTGGCGGCATTCCTCACTTTGAATTTACCCGGGAATATGGCGTAAACTCGCTTGAGCAAGTGTTTGAATTAGCTAAAAAATACGATCGTTTAATTGATATTCATTGTGATGAAATTGATGATGAGCAATCTCGTTTTGTGGAATCAGTCGCGGCTTTTGCCTATCGCGATGAGATTGGTGAAAAAGTGACTGCCAGCCATACAACCGCAATGGGGTCTTACAATGATGCTTATGCTTCACGCCTATTTCGGGTATTGAGACTTTCCGGGATAAACTTTGTTGCTAATCCGCTTGTCAATATTCACTTACAAGGCCGTTTTGATAGCTACCCTAAACGCCGGGGAATGACGCGCGTAAAAGAACTCCGAAAGGCAGGCCTAAACGTCTGTTTTGGTCATGATGATGTCTTTGATCCTTGGTATCCGCTAGGCACAGCGAATATGCTGCAAGTCTTGCATATGGGAATGCACGTGGGACAAATGATGGGTTATCCGGAACTCAATAATGGTCTCGATCTTATCACCACTAACAGTGCTCGAACGCTTCATTTAAGTGATTACGGCATCCAAGAAGGCAATAGTGCTAACTGTATTATTTTGCCCGCCGAAAATGGTTTTGACGCACTTCGAAGACAGGTTCCAACGCGTTATTCTATACGCCGTGGGAAAATTTTAGCAGAAACAACACTACCAGAAACATATATCATGCTGAATCAAAAAGAGCATATTACTTACAAACGTTAGTTCACAATTTTCAAATATCGTTGAGATCTTAAGGATAGAACCCACTGCCCTTTACATATCTTCGCTTCAGATAGATATATAAAGGGCATTCCTTTTATCTTTTTATATATTATACACCGACCCTTCCTGTATTTTAGCCCATCAGATTAAAGATCTGATGCCTAATTCATAAGATATTAAATTGGTATGGCAACACAAAATCAGACATTTTTTATAAGGTCAGAGAGTTTTTGTATGCCATCGGTGTTTGATAATC
>CANRON010000067.1 GCA_947632245.1 uncultured Ignatzschineria sp.
GGGTTGTTTGCCGTAGTGGATAGTAATCTCTACTATAATAACCCCGTCATTGAGATCGAAATTGACCGCTTAAAAGCCGCTTCATTAGGGATCTCATTACAAGAGATAGGGGACTCTCTATCCATATTAGTGGGTGAAAATTATGTGAATCGTTTTGGCATGGAAGGGCGCGCATATGATGTGATTCCTCAAAGTAGACCCGATCAAAGAGATGTTGCGGCGAAACTCAATCAGCATTATGTCCGAAGTATGACTGGTGATCTTGTGCCATTATCAACTTTGATAAAAATCTCTGAGAAGGTAGAGCCTAATCAGCTTAATCAGTTCAATCAGCAAAACGCTGCAACATTTGAAGCGATTTTGGCGCCGAATGTGACGATGGGTGAAGCCGTTGCTTATCTGGAAGGTTTAGCTTCAGAATTGCCGGCAGAGTTTAGCTATGATTGGCAATCAGATTCTCGGCAATTTACGGAAGAGGGCAATGCGCTACTCTATGCTTTCTTGGCGGCGATCATGATGATCTTTTTGGTATTAGCTGCGCAATATGAATCCACGAAAGACGCTTTGATTATCCTTATGACGGTTCCGCTCTCTATTTTTGGGGCATTGTTGCCCTTAGCGTTTGGCTTTGCGAGTTTGAACATCTATACGCAAATTGGATTGGTTACATTGATTGGTCTGATTAGTAAGCATGGCATTTTGATTGTGGAGTTTGCCAATAACTTACAAAAAGAGGGCTTATCAAAACGAGAGGCCATTATTGAGTCTACCAAAATCAGGCTTCGCCCGATTATTATGACGACAGCGGCATTAGTCTTTGGCTTGATCCCATTACTATTTGCAAGTGGCGCCGGCGCGGTGAGTCGATCAGGTCTTGGACTTGTGATCATTACAGGCATGCTAATCGGGACGATCTTTACACTTTTTGTATTGCCCTTGATTTATCTCTGGCTTGGACGGGATTTACAAAAGGAGAGTGACGGACGGAGAAATGCCGAGATTGAGCAAGTGTTAAAGTAGATCTGAGAAACATATGAAAAAGTCCCTCCCGATATTTTCGAGAGGGACTTTTCTTATGATTGAACTGTAAGATTACTCAACCGTTAGCGATTTTGCCAAATTGCGTGGTTTATCAATATCTTCTCCCCGCTCAAGTGCTGCATAATATGCAACTAATTGCACGGGTATTGTGAGCAAAATTGGGCTAAGAGCGTCACTCACTTCTGGTACATGCATGATATGCGCGCCCTTGAGATCATCTAGTACTACTTTGCTATCTGTGATGATGAAGAGCTTTCCTTTGCGCGCGAGGACTTCATGAAGATTCGCGCGTACTTTTTCAAATAGCGCATCATCAGGAAGCAGGGCGATAATCGGCATATTGTCATCTACAAGCGCAAGCGGGCCATGTTTTAATTCGCCGGCAGGATAACATTCAGCATGAATATAACTAATCTCCTTGAGCTTAAGTGCGCCCTCTGCTGCAATCGGAAAGTGAATACCGCGGCCGAGATAGAGCGCGCTTTTCGCATTTAACAGTAGTGTTCCCCATTGGCTTGCTGTTTCTTGACAGTTAAAGCTTTGGACTATCATTGCTGGTAATTCACGGAGAATTTGGAAGTTTTTATCGAGCTCAAGCGCGGTTAAACGGTGGGTTATTTTCGCAAGACTATTGGCTAGAATAAAAAGAGCCACTAATTGAGTGGTAAATGCTTTTGTGGACGCAACGCCGACCTCAATACCGGCTTCTGTGTAGAAATAGCAATCGCTTGTGCGGGGTAGGACGCTCTCTTTTACATTACAGATCGCAAGGGATGCAAAAGCGCCATTTTCAAGTGCGTGCTTCATCGCTTCAATCGTATCGAGCGTTTCGCCTGATTGAGAAATGGTGACAACCATTGTCCCCGCTTCCATGAGAATATCTCGGTAACGGTATTCACTAGAGATCTCCACATGCGTTGGTATTTTCGCAATTGTTTCGAGCCAGTATTTAGCGACTAACCCTGCAAAATAAGAGGTGCCGCAGGCGAGAATTTGAATGCGTTTGACTTGTGGGAAAATAGTATTGGCATTTTCACCGAAAAGAGAGGCATTAAACTCATTTTCAAGGGCGCTGAAGGCTGTTTTTTCAATCACCTGTGGTTGTTCAAAAATCTCTTTGAGCATGAAGTGGTCATAATGCCCAATATCGAGTTTTTCAAGTGAGAGATCCGAGATTTTCACTCGATTAGTAATCTCGGAGGCGCAGAGGAGATTGCCGGAAATATCCCTAAAAAATGGAATATCTCCTGCTTGCATAACCACTAAATCCCCCTGTTCTAGATATAAAAGGCGATTCGTTTCTGAGATTATCGCCGCAACATCAGAGGCGATATAGGTGGCATCATCTGCTAGGCCTAAAATGAGTGGGCAGCCTTGTGCAGTTGCGACGATTGTTTGATCATCGTTTTGATCAATTACTAATAAAGCGTAGTTCCCAGAGACTTGGGAAATCACAGTTTTGACGGTTTCAACAAGGCGATCTGTTTCTCCAACATGTTGTTGGTAGGCTTCATGCAAAAGATGCGCTAAAACCTCTGTATCCGTCTCTGATTCAAACTGATAACCTTGGGAGACTAAACGCTTCTTATGTTCTTCATAAGCATCAATGATGCCGTTGTGCACGATCATTAGATTTCCGGAATGGTGAGGGTGGGCATTCTCAACACTCACGCCCCCATGCGTTGCCCAACGCGTATGACCAATGCCGATATGGCTACTATGGGGTTGCGCTTCTTGCAATAAGTTCTGTACGCGACCAATTGCGCGAATACGCTTTAATTCCGCATCTTCTAAGAAAGCAATACCTACTGAATCGTAGCCGCGATATTCGAGCCTTTCCAATCCGGTGAGGAGGGTCGGAAGAATGTTTTGTTCACGATGAATAATGCCGAAGATTCCACACATTGTTTTGCTCTCTTTGAATGAGGTAAAGGAAGTAATTTTACGGATTTTTACATGACTATTCTATCAAAAAATATAAAAAATAGAGAATAGCGACAATATGTGTTGCATGCAATATCATCAGGTTATCGCATTTATAAATAAAAAATCTCGTTGATAGTAGTGATTTGGTGAGACATATCTTTTAAAAAAGGAAATCTTTCTGAGAATCTTTGCAAAAGGGCCTCAAAATCAATATCATTGTAGATGCTTATAGCGATAATACTGCCATGGCAACTAGAATCAATTCTTTGCATTACACGTTGTTGGTGCTAAGTTTTATTCAATAGATCAAACAAATCGTCATTTGAATTATTTTAATTATAATTAAAGAGATAAGAAAATTATGGAACTCATTAAATACAGCACACTGATTGAAGAGCCGTGGAAAAATGGATTAGGCACAACACGTCAAATCGTGATTTGGCCATTAGATGCGGACTTGAGTAATTTTGAGTGGCGAGTGAGTGCAGCTGCAATTATTTTTCCAGGTCATTTTTCACATTATCCTGGCGTATCAAGAAGTTTGAGCGTGCTGGAAGGTAAAAGTGCTGAACTAAAGCTAGGTGAAGAGACTAAAACACTTGCTTATCAAGGGCCTGTTGTAGCGTTTGATGGCGGTGATCATGCAGAAGTTTTAAGCGCAGATGGTCCGGTACTTGATTATAATGTCATGAGCCGTGATGCAGCCGTTGAGCATACGCTTAATTGTGTGACGCTTAAAAAAGAAGAAGTATATAGCCGTAAAGGTGATTATACGCTTGTCACGGTATTTAAAGGCTGTAAGCTTATTTTTGGCGGTGATGTTGTACCGCTTGCTGAGTATGATTCAGTGCTTTTTAAAGAACGTGATGATATTGATTTTGTGGTTGAAAGTGCAGATGCCACCACTTCAATGTTGATTACTGAAGTGTGGAAAAAATAACGTTTTCTGCTAACTAAATAAACAGTCTAATATATGAAATGGACTGTAATCGAAATATAAAAGATGCTTTCGAAGTGATTTTCGGAAGCATTTTTTTATAATGTCTTTTTAGAAACCCGTAAAGATTCTCTGGGTTCTCGCATTTTTTTGGGACGCGGCTTTGCGTTGTTGGGTTGAATATGTTGAATCATCTCTCCGAGTCGTTTCCGATCTATTAAAATAACATCAAGTTTAATAGAGGCTTCGATAGCTGCTTTCGTAAAGCCACTATTGGTAATCACAATGGCTTTATCAATGCCGTAGAGATCTTTCGCCGTATAGATCTCTTGAATCGCTGATAGCGGAATGTTTTTAGCCCAGCGTTTACATTGAAAGCCATATTTAAAGCCTTCATGCTCGGCATATACATCAAGTCCTTTATCATTGCTGTATGTGGAGACGGCAATTTTTTTGAACTGATAGATATGGAGGAGATTGGCAACATAATGTTCAAAAGTCTCACCATCCATCAGGTCGATATCCTCTAAGGTATACAGACCTGCATGACGATCTTTTTGATAGGCGGACTTAAAGAATTGGAGAGAGGTGATCTTTCTGCCTATTTTTAAAACACGATCCCCAATTGCCTTGAAAGTCGGAATAATAGGAATAAAAGCCATCGACATGGAAAAAAGCGGATGAACCTGCTGAAATAAGACAAGATATACGATCAAGCTACCCCAGATCATCGTAATCATAAATGCTTCAGATGTTGAAAGGAAGAGCCATTTGGCGATATTCATTAGCGGAATAATGGCAAGTAAAATGAAATAGAGAACACCAAGATAGGCAATAAGATGATTTTGCGAGTGCAAAAGCGCAAGCCCCATTATGACAAATGCCGTAATGGATGCGATTGGCATGGCGAAGTAGCCAAAAAAATATTTAGAAATCGTAAATGCGCAATTCATACAACCAACTTATTTTTAATCTTTCTCTCTGCGCAAAGCTCGATAGAATCTATGATAGGAGCAACATGATACCATTTATTCCCGCGCGAATGCCTAAAATTAATAAAATTAGTAAAATTAAGCGTGTAAAGAATACTTTAGAGACTTTGCTGCGAAAATGAATACCGATAAAAAGGCAGATTAACGAGGCGATCGTCATAATACCAAGGAGCATCAACTCTGAAGTAGGGAGCTCGAAAATCACAGATTTTAACATCCAAAATTGAACGAGCTTGCCAGTGAGAAAAGCAAGATTTCCTACTTTGACAATCTCCCTAATCGTTTTATCTGTTGACATAAGATAGATCATCAACATTGGCGCCATGGCATTTGTAGCATTGCCAATAATTCCTGCGAGGAGGCTGAATATAACGAGCGTTATGCGGTTATCAGGAATCCGCCAGCGAATACCGATAAGGGTTGTTATCACATAAAACAGAATAATGAATGACAGGAGAAGATAGAGATAAACGACATCTAAAATGAGCAGCAGCTTCACTCCAATATAGCCACCGATAATAGTGGCAACAAGTAGTAACCAGTACTCTTTTATATAGAAGTAGAGCTCATGAAGCACAGGTCGCGTATTTTGCGTTGTGAGCATAATGATATTGATAAGCAAAGACGGAATGAGGGTTAATATAATTGCGTTTTCAAACGAGGTAATATTTGCGAGTACACTGGTTGTAATCATGGGGAATCCAAGCCCCGTTAGCCCGTGTAATATTGCAGCAAACATAAATGTGAAAAATATAATAATATTGGCACTAGTCATTGTCGTTATCGAATCTCATTAAATAGAGAGAGTAGGGAGTGGGATAGGGGGCTTAAATGATACGTATTGCTTCCTTTTATTATGCGTCGCCACGATTTAATGTTACAGTTTGCAGAGCAGAAATTTGAATAGGTCACAAGAGAATCAGCCCATCGTTCACAATAACATAATAATCTTTATGATGAGACATATCGCATAGTTTCAGAGAACCGCTTTCAGTTGAATATAATCGTATTGCAATAGGTAAATAGATGACACTTTATGAGAAAATTGCCAATGAGATCCGTGATCTTATTCGTGCCGGCGTTATAAAAAGCACAGATAAGCTCCCATCTGTACGTAAGGGGAGCAAAATGTTTAACGTGAGTCCTGCGACCATTCAACAAGCCTATTATCTGTTAGAAACACAAGGTATTATCTATGCCAAAGAGCGCTCAGGATTCTATATAAAGCCTGCATTTGCCAAGCTTAGCACGGGTAATAGTATTGCAAAAAGTAAGGTGCTTGCGAAAGAGACAGAAGTTGAAGTTAGTGATTTTATCTTCTCCGTTTTAGCCGCTCACAAAGATAATACGAATATTCCATTTGGTTCAGCATTCCCCAGCCCTGAGCTATATCCAATTAAGCATCTAACAGAAAGCATGGCTAAAGCCCTACATTCACTCGAGGCAACGCCTTATGAGTTAGTGACAGATATGGCGGGAGGGTGTTCTGAATTAAAAAGACAGATAGAGTTACGCTATCTGCTCAACGGACTCAAAATTCATGAAGATGAGATTGTGATTACAAGTGGTGCAATGGAAGCATTGAGCTTGTCGCTGCAAGCTGTCACGAAACCCGGAGATCTCGTAGCCGTGGAGTCTCCCTGTTTTTATGCGATTTTACAGATTTTAGAGCGTTTGCAGCTAAAAGCAATTGAGATACCTGTCGATGATATCGTCGGGCTTGATATTGATTATTTTGCAGAGATGGTCGAGCAGTTTGAGATTAAAGCGCTCGTTTTAATGACGAAGTTTCATAACCCTACCGGTAGCTCTATTCCGGCAGATAATTTGAAGAAACTCTACCAGATCATTAAGAAACACCAGATTCCTGCCATTGTGGATGATGTTTATTCAGAAATTTACTATGGACAAAAATTACCACATTACTTGAAATCATTGGATAAAGAGGGCTTAGTCTTACACTGTGATTCTTTTTGTAAGTCTCTCGCGCCAGGGTTTAGGGTAGGTTGGGTTTCTGCTGGTCGCTATGCAACGCAAGTGGATCGTCTAAAATTGATGACCACGATCTCCCCATCTGTTCCCTCACAGTTAGCGATCAGTCATTATTTAACACATCGACATTATGATCGTCATTTGACGCGATTAAGAGCTGAATTGCAGCGATCCCAAAAAAAAATGTTATCAGCAATAGGACAATATTTTCCGAAGGCGATTCATGTAGAGATCCCAGATGGTGGCTACTTCTTGTGGATTGGCTTGCCGAAGAGCGTTGATGCAATCGGACTTTATAAGCGCGCATTGGCACACAAAATCAGCATTGCGCCGGGACCAATTTTTTCAGCTTCACAACAGTTTAATCATCATATCCGACTGAATTATGGGATGAAGTGGCACTCGGAGCTAGATCAAGCGATGGAAAAACTCGGCATACTGATAGCGGAGATGATGCAAGAAGTTCGATGAATTAGTAAGCATTCGTTGTACGAATATTAAACTTCTATAAATAATGTTTGCTTCTGTTTAGTACTTATAGGGTGTCTCATTAAATACTCATACTATTGATGTGTATGTGTATTTTCTGTCGTGAGCATTACAGATAACTATATTTTGCGCAAAATTTTATCTTTATGTAAAACTGTACTGCTAGCAAGGTCGTGAACTGACCCTATTAATTGATCCTTGTCATGTTAGAGTGTCACACAATTTAAAGTAGTTTCACTCTAAAAAATCTAGGAGCTCTAAATGTTTGGAATTGAAGCGCTTGATCTAGCGCGAATACAATTTGCATTTACTGTATCATTTCACATTATTTTTCCGGCGATTACCATTGGTCTCGCCTCATATCTTGCTGTTATTCACTTTCTTTGGTTAAGGTCGGGGAAAGATAAATACCGAAATATTTATAAGTTTTGGAGTAATATCTTTGCTGTAAACTTCGGTATGGGTGTTGTTTCTGGTGTTGTGATGGCATTTCAGTTTGGGACGCATTGGAGTGAATTCTCGCGATTTGCTGGCGGAATTACAGGGCCACTTTTAACCTATGAAGTCACGACCGCATTCTTCTTAGAAGCCGGATTTTTGGGTGTGATGTTGTTTGGGGAAGGACGCGTCAGTAAAAAGATGCACTTTTTTGCCACTTGTATGGTTGCACTCGGCACTTTTCTTTCAATGTTTTGGATATTATCTTCTAATAGTTGGATGCAAACGCCTGCAGGGTACGAGATCATTGATAATCGCGTAGTGCCAGTCGATTGGTTTGCGGTTGTTTTTAATCCTTCATTTTTATATCGCTTAGTTCATATGGGACTCGCTGTCTTTGTGACGACGGCTCTGTTTGTCGGGTCTGTGGCGGCATGGCATCTTCGTAAAGGACGCCAAGATGCGGAATATAAAAAGATGTTCTCGATGTCGATGTGGTTTTTAGTCATTACGATCCCGCTCCAAATTTTTGCCGGAGATCTGCATGGTTTAAATACGCTTGAGCATCAACCCATGAAAATTGCAGCGATGGAAGGGCATTGGACAAATGAAGGAGATGAGCCAACACCGCTTGTGCTCTTTGCATGGCCCGATATGGCGGCTGAAAAGAATCATTTTGAGATTGCGATACCGGCACTCGGTTCTATTATCTTAACGCACAGCCTATCTAAGCAGGTCCCGGCATTGGATGAGGTCTCGAAAGCGGATCGCCCGAATGTTCCCATCGTATTCTTTGCATTTAGAATCATGGTGGCGCTCGGTGGCTTAATGTTATTAGCAGCGCTTATTAGTCTCTATCAACGCAAGAAAGGGACATTTTATACCAATAAACGCTGGTTAACTTACATCATTTGGATGGGGCCCACAGGATTGATCGCGATTCTAGCGGGTTGGTTTGTCACGGAAGTCGGTCGTCAGCCTTGGGTTGTGAATGGGTTGCTACGGACATCAGATGCTGTTTCGCAGCATTCGACGATGCACATGAGCATTAGCTTGATTGGTTTCATTGTTGTATATAGCTTAGTGTTCATTACAGGTTATTTCTACATGATTCGATTAATGCGTAAAGGCGTTGATCATGTGACGAATAATAATAGTGACACCAATATTGAATCAAAAGAAGGAGATCTCTAATGAGTATTTTAAACATGGATCTTTCATATCTTTGGGCCTTTATCATTCTCATTGGTATTGCCGTTTATATCGTGGCCGATGGCTTTGACTTAGGTGTTGGAATTTTGCTCCCCTTTGTTAAGGGCGCAGATACGCAAGATGAGTTCATCGATACAGTTGCAGCAGTATGGGATGGGAATGAAACGTGGCTTATTTTAGGGGGCGCGGCACTGATGGGTGCATTTCCACTTGCTTACGCCGTTATTTTAGAAGCCTTCACTATACCGATTGTCATCATGTTATTTGCCTTAATCTTACGTGGTGTTGCCTTTGAGTTTAGAGTTCACTCGCCGAAAAAGCATAAGAAAATTTGGACACTTTCATTCATTGTTGGCTCTTATTTTGCAGCTTTAATGCAAGGGATGATGGCGGGTGCTTTCTTAGAGGGATTTGTATTTAAAATCGCGCCAGAAGGTACGCATTTTACAGGCGGACAATGGGATTGGATCTCTTCATTTTCGGTCTTGACGGGCGTTGGCTTGGTGATTATGTTCGCATTGATTGGTAGCTATTGGGGTAAAATGAAGGGCAATGATAAGCTTCAAAAAAGCTTAGTAGATTCGAGCAAGCTTATTATTACAATGCTCATCATTGCATTAGTTTCAATTATGATTGCGATGATGACCTCTAGTAAATTAATGCCGCTATTAACAGGGACGAGATTCTATTTGGTATTAGGCTCTATGGTTGCCATTGGTTTAATTTTAGCTGTGCTTTGGTTTAGATCTTCAATGAGTGATGGCGCTCGTTTTAGTTGGACAGTTTTTATAATGATATGTGGCATGATAGGGTACACCTCACTATTTTTCCCCTATATTATTCCTCCAAGCATTACACTTGAAATGGCATCCTCCTCCGCCTCAAGTCAGATGTTTGGTTTAGTGGGGACGCTTATTATGCTACCTATCATTATTTTTTATTTAGGTTGGACCTATTATGTCTTCAGAGGCAAAGTGATACCGGGACATGGTTATTAGGTTTTAATCATAAAAGAGATCTCGGTGAAGCTGAGATCTCTTTCTTATAAGGGAGTTAAGTACCCTCATCACTTGGTGTTATTAAATATAAGTGATGTCTTTATTAAGGAGTATTCTGATGCAAGTTTCTTCAAAAATAAAACAATTAGGCTGGATGATAGGACTTTGGGTCGGGGGTGTTGCATCCCTTTTTATTCTTGCTTACATCATCCGTATTTTCATGACCATGGCAGGGCTTAAAAGCTAGATTATATTCAGGTAACTTATTGATTATCATTGTTATCAAGAAATGAATTTATGATTCGCGATTAATTAGTGAACAAATGAGAATATAGAGTTGACACCTAGTGTGATAAGCTATAAAATTCTCATCTACTTAGGACATATAGCTCAGTTGGTTAGAGCACAGCACTCATAATGCTGGGGTCGGTAGTTCGAATCTACCTATGTCCACCATATACAAGTTTAAAATTACTTTGAAAATTTTACGGACATATAGCTCAGTTGGTTAGAGCACAGCACTCATAATGCTGGGGTCGGTAGTTCGAATCTACCT
>CANRON010000068.1 GCA_947632245.1 uncultured Ignatzschineria sp.
CCCATCCGAGTAATTAATGTTAAACGGCCGGCTTCATTGTTTGGATTAAGTGTATCAATGAGGCGAATTAACTCATCATCGCTCATTTTTTGGCTGACTTTAACACCTATAGGGTTCGCTATGCCTTTTGCAAATTCGATGTGCGCACCGTCTAATTGGCGTGTTCTCTCACCGATCCAAACCATGTGTGCTGAGGTGTTGTACCAATCTCCCGTTGTGGAATCTGTGCGCGTCATGGCTTCTTCATAGCCAAGCAGTAGCATCTCATGAGAGGTGAAGTATTCTGTTTCACGGATGATCGCATTATTAGGATCAACGCCGCACGCTTGCATAAATTTAAGCGCATCTTGAATACGAGTAGCGAGATCGATATAGCGTTCAGCCTGCGGTGAGTGCTCAACAAAACTCATAGTCCAGCGCTGCACGCGGTGGAGATCAGCATAACCCCCTTTTGCAAATGCGCGTAAAAGGTTTAGGGTTAAGCCAGATTGTGCATATGCTTGCCATAAACGCTCAGGATCGGGTTCACGGGCTTCAGGGGTAAATTCAATGCCATTAACGACGTCGCCGCGGTAACTCGGTAAGGTTACGCCATCAATCGTTTCTGTATCTGATGAGCGAGGTTTGGCAAATTGTCCGGCGATACGGCCGACCTTGATGACAGGGCAGCTTGCAGCAAACGTTAATGTAATCGCCATTTGAAGGAGTACGCGGAATGTATCGCGAATATTATCTGAACTGAAATCTGCAAAACTTTCAGCGCAATCTCCGCCTTGAAGTAAGAATGCTTTTCCATATACCGCATCTGCAAGTTGTGCTTTTAACGATCTTGCTTCACCCGCAAACACGAGTGGTGGAGATTTACGAAGACGATCTTCAACGGCTTTTAGTGCCGCTTGATCCTTGTAATTAGGCAACTGTACTGCCGGGAAATCTCTCCAACTGGATGGGGTCCAAATCTGGCTCATAATTTTATTCCTATTTATTCTCTTTGAGTAAAAGACATTTTCTATTAATTAACGAAACGATATATTGCTTGTGTACTGATCTTTAAGTCAGTAGAGACCTCTATTACTATTGCGCATCATTAGGGTGAGTGCAAGTCCAAATAACATGGCTCATTTATGTACTACTCTAGTAATACGCGATTAAAAATTATACTACTACAAAATCGCACGTTATAAAAACAGGGTCATAAAAAAATGCCTTAAGATTTCGCTTAAGGCATTTCCCTTGATCTATTTTCAGTTTTTACAGCTAATCTGATGATATATTGCTGTAAAACGCTCGCGTTTGCGAGTTGAAATTAGTTTTTAGATTGATCTACGAGGCTGTTTGCTGTGATCCATGGCATCATTGCACGGAGTTTAGCACCTGTTTTCTCAATAGGGTGTTCTGCATTTAAGCGGCGCATCGCTGTCATTGAAGGATAGTTGGTCATGCCTTCTTGAATAAACATCTTCGCATATTCACCTGATTGAATACGGTAGAGAGCATAACGCATTGCATCTTTAGTATCTTCGTTAATAATTTCAGGACCTGTTACATACTCACCATATTCAGCGTTATTGGAGATTGAATAGTTCATGTTCTCAATACCGCCTTCATACATGAGGTCAACGATGAGCTTAAGCTCATGCAAGCACTCAAAGTATGCCATTTCTGGCGCATAACCAGCTTCTGTTAATACTTCAAAACCCGCTTTAACAAGCTCAACCGCACCGCCACAAAGAACAGCCTGCTCACCAAAGAGGTCTGTTTCAGTCTCTTCTTGGAACGAAGTTTCGATTACGCCCGCTTTACCGCCGCCATTTGCAGATGCATATGAAAGTGCGATATCACGTGCTTTACCCGTTGAATCTTGGTAAATAGCGATTAATGTTGGAACGCCGCCACCTTTTACATATTCTGAGCGAACTGTGTGACCAGGGCCTTTTGGTGCAACCATTACTACGTCTAAATCTTTACGAGGAATGATTTGGTTATAGTGAATGTTAAAACCATGTGCAAATGCAAGTGTCGCGCCTTCTTTAAGGTTTGGCTCAATTGAATTGCGGTAAACTGCAGGTTGGTTTTCATCCGGAAGAAGGACCATTACAAAATCAGCTTCTTTTGTAGCTTCAGCGATCTCTTTTACGTTGTGGCCCGCATTCACCGCTTTGTCCCATGAAACGCCATCTTTACGAAGACCGACAATAACGTTCACACCTGAATCTTTAAGGTTCTGTGCATGCGCATGACCTTGTGATCCGTACCCAATGATTGCAACCGTTGTATTTTTGATTAATGAGATATCGGCATCTTTATCGTAAAAAACATTCATATTAAATATCCTTTTAGTATTTTTGTGTTTGAAAGGTCTCTTTCAATATTCTGTGTAAAATGGGTGTATGTATTGGAAGATAGACTTTTACAGTTTGAATCTGCTTCTAAATACACCCTTCTTATTAATTATTACTTATTTATTTGCATGTGATTACAGCAATGATAGGCATCTAGCCTTACTGTTATAGTGTTAAACCCTTTGCTCCTCGGACAAGTCCAAGCGCACCTGATCGTACAATTTCGATAATGCCAAGCTCTTGGACGGCAACGATAAACGCATCGAGTTTTTCCTGAGTTCCTGTCATTTCAATTGTGTACGATAGGGGGGTTACATCTATAACACGGCCTCTAAACATCTCATTGATTCGAAAGAGTTCTGATCGGTTTTGACCTTCAGCCTGAACCTTAATCAACATCATCTCACGCTCAACATAAGCACTATCGCAAAGATCTGTTAACTTGACAACATCTATGAGTTTATTCAGTTGTTTTACAATCTGTTCAACCACATGGTTGTTGGCAATCGTTACGAGTGTAAGGCGAGCGAGAGATGGATCATCAGTCGCTGCAACGCAGAGGCTTTCAATGTTATAACCACGCGCTGAAAATAGGTTAACTACTTTAGAAAGTGCGCCCGCTTCGTTCTCCATTAAGATCGAAATAATATGACGCGAGGTTTCTGTATTAAATGTCATTTTTATTCTCCCTTAAACCTGAGCTAGGCCTTCTTTTAACGTATTTTCCATCTTATCACGGCCCGCTAAGATCATTTCGTGATGACCTTTACCAGCAGGAATCATTGGGTAAACGTTCTCGCTTGGATCGGTGATAAAATCAAGGAATATGGTCTTATCTTTCTGTTTGAAAGCTTCTCTTAATGCTGGTTCAACATCACTGGGTTTGTGAATTTGAATACCGCTATGACCATAAGCCTCAGCTAATTTTACAAAATCAGGGAGAGAGTCAAAATAACTCATGCAGTAGCGTTTTTGGAAGAAAAACTCTTGCCATTGACGTACCATCCCTAAGTACCCGTTATTAAGGTTAATGATTTTTACAGGCGTACAGTATTGCAACATTGTTGATAGCTCTTGGAGCATCATTTGAATACTGCCGTCACCTGTAATACAAGCAACATCTTTATCGGGATGTGCAATTTTAGCACCCATTGCAGCAGGAAGACCAAAGCCCATAGTGCCAAGCCCACCTGAGTTTAACCACTGACGTGGTTCATCAAAGGGGTAATATTGCGCAGCCCACATCTGATGCTGGCCCACATCTGAAGTAACAATCGCTTTGCCTTCTGTCACTTCAAATAGTTTTTCGACAACAAACTGTGGCTTGATGATGACATCACTTTGAACATAGTCAAGTGAGCGCATCGCACGCCATTCTGCAATTTGATCCCACCATTTTCCAAGTGCTTTTTCGTCAAGTTTGCCTTGCTTAGCTTTATGGATCGCATTGAGCTCTGCAAGGACAGGTTTAAGTTGACCGACGATTGGTAAGTCAACCGCAACGTTTTTCGCAATGGATGCAGGGTCCACATCTACGTGGATGATCTTTGCATTTGGGCAAAATGTTTCAAGCGTTCCCGTGATACGGTCGTCAAAACGAGCACCAAGTGCAACTAATACATCACAGTGATGCATTGCCATGTTTGCTTCATATGTTCCATGCATGCCAAGCATGCCAAGAAACTGTTTATCAGTGCCTTCATAAGCACCAAGACCCATTAAGGTACTTGTGATAGGAAGATTGAGTGCTTTAACAAACTCTCTGAGCTCATTATGCGCTTCGCCAATAACAATACCACCACCGGTATAAATCATTGGGCGTTCTGCTTTCATGATAAGATCATATGCGCGGCCGATCTGTTTAGAATGGCCTTTGACCGTAGGGTTGTAAGAGCGCATGGTGATCTCTTCTGGGTATTCGTATTCTGCCTCATGGACCGTAATATCTTTTGGAAGGTCGATGACTACTGGTCCAGGTCGACCTGTAGTAGCAATATAGAAGGCTTTTTTAATTGTTGATGCGATATCTTTGACATCTTTAACTAAGAAGTTGTGCTTTACGCAGGGAAGGGTAATTCCAACTGTATCAACTTCTTGGAAAGCATCGTTTCCAATTAAGCCTGTGGCAACTTGTCCTGAAAAGACAATCATAGGAATTGAATCCATATAAGCTGTTGCAATACCGGTGACAGCATTGGTAAGACCAGGACCTGAAGTGACCAGGACAATGCCTGGCTTTCCTGTTGCACGAGCATAGCCATCAGCAGCATGTGTTGCGGCTTGTTCGTGACGAACTAGGACATGTTCAATTGTGTCTTGTTTATAGATTTCATCGTAAAGGGGTAAAACGGCACCACCAGGGTAACCGAAGATACACTCCACATTTTCCTTAATTAAGGAGTGGATAACGATTTCTGCACCGCTTAATTTCACAGGATCTCCTCTTAATTTCTAAGTGTTATTATTGTTAAACGATAGGTAACTGAAAATTCCACACAGATTAAGGTCTAGTTTGCAAGTTATTGTAATGACCTTGATTTTTACATGTGAAATAGAAATATTTAGTAGTTTAGTTATTTTCTGCGTAAAGCGCTTTATGAGCGCTTATTTTATGAGAATGATTCTATTCTGATAAACTTCGAGCTTTCAACACCTTCATTTAACATAGCATTATTAATTACTTTTTCTACACTTTCTTGCAGAGTTTTTTCTGTAATGATGATAATTGATTGATATTCATTATAAATTTTAATTGTAAAAGCAGTATTTAAGTACTCTGATGCCATAGTTTTGAGGTTGTTAGCGATTATTTCGGGGTCGATATTCCCATTGAAAGTGCTTGAAATAAAATAGCGAGATTCAAACTGTGCTTTTTCAATAATAGGGAAGTTTTGAAGTTGATTGATTTCAAAGCCAAGAGCGGGTGCACTATTTTGCGCTGAGCGATTATGAATTAATTCAATTAGATCTGCGATTACGGCTGAAGCTGTCGCTTCACTACCCGCGCCACGACCGCTCATGAATTGCTCACCCACAGCGTTACCTTTAATAAAGATACCGTTTAAGACACCATTGACGGTAGCAAATGCATGTTTACTCGGAACAAGTGTCGGGTGGACTCGAAGTTCAATACCTAGATCGCTTTTCTGCGCGATCCCTAAATGTTTGACGATATAACCTTCTGCATGGCTAATAGCGATATCATTTTTTGTAATGGTATCGATCCCTTCAATATGAAGGTCATTAAATGCAAGCGGAATACCAAATGCCGTTGATGCCAAAATAGTGAGTTTGTGGGCAGCATCAATCCCTTTAATATCAAAAGTAGGATCCGCTTCCGCATAGCCCAGCGCTTGCGCTTCGCGTAGACAAATATCGAAATCGATCCCTTTATCAGTCATTTCGGTGAGTATATAGTTGCAAGTACCGTTGATAATCCCCATAACGGAGTCGATCTTATTTGCAGCAAGACCTTCACGTAATACTTTAAGAATAGGAATGCCACCGGCAACTGATGCTTCAAATCGCAAGAAAACGCCATTTTCTTTTGCTAACTGTAGTAGTTCATTGCCATGTGTCGCGATGAGTTCTTTATTCGCAGTAATGACAGATTTTTTGTTTTGTAAAGCGGTTTTAATATAGGTGAGCGCAGGCTCAATACCGCCAATGAGCTCAATAACGATATCAATATCATGGTTTTCAATAATCTCAGCAATATCGGTGGTGAGATCAAGGTGATGAGGGTTATCTCTATCGAGAGAACGAACAAACACTTTATCAATGATAGGTGTTTGGGGTATTCGACGTGAAATTACATCTTTATTTAGTGTTAAAACAGAGGCAACGCCAGAGGCAACTGTGCCAAGACCAATTAGTCCTATCTTAAGAGGCTCCATGATAGATATAAATCTCCAATGATTAATTAAATCGAAATGCTTTTTGTTTTAGGATGTTATTAGTATGTTGTTATCCATGATTAAAATAGCACTGTTATTTGAATTTAGAGTGCTTTTACACTGATTTTTGAAACGGTGAAAACACTCTAATTTGTAGTGTACCTGATTTTTTATAAAAGTAGAAAGTGATCACTCGCAGAACTTAGCTGATTTTAATTAAAATAAATATCTGCAAAGAGAATGTTGATTGAAAAACAGATAAACAAAGAAATAATTAAATGGCAATAAAGCTGTAAAAAAGTGATCCTTTAAGACAGCTTTATGATTGATATTGCTGTTAATCAGCATGTTAGTTAACGCAATATTTTTTAGTTTTCGGTTAAAAGATCTAATGCTGCAACGCAGGATTCAGCGCATAGATAGATTTCATAAGGGGATGCTGCGCTATCCATATAGGCACCGCTTGTAATAAAGTTATGAGCCTCATCGCAATAAGCCTCATCGATTGCAGTCTCTATATGATCAATGTCCCATGCTTGAAGTGCCGGCAAAAATCCTTCTGCATTTTCTGCTTTGCCAAAAGTAATCGTGGTATCTGTAATCCCCAGTTCTTTAATTGCGATAGCTAAAGCCATGGGGGCTGCGCAAATGGCGATAATCGGTAATTTTCGAGAAATTGCCTCTTTTAGCACATTGCCAAAATCTTCAATCAAGGTTGCGTGCTCACCTTTTTCTAGAAAGTTGGTGAAGTTTTTAATCACGCCAAAACCACCGGCAAGTGCAATTCCGGAGACACTATTGAGATCCAATGCTTCAAGGGGTTTTATATTGCCGCGTGCAATTCGACCTGCTTCCTCCATAATATTACGCTTAGATGCAGTAGCATCTCCTGTTATATGGTTGATAGTATCGAGTTGTAAGCGATTAGGCGCATAGAAGTCTACTTCAAAACCTGCTTTTGATAAGGCGATATTGAGCGCTGTTGCTTCTGTAATCTCAGCGCCATCTAAATGACCACAACCAGCAAGAATTAGGGCAAAATGTTTTTTACTCATATGTTTTAAACTCCCTTAACAATGATTGGTAATAATTACACTTCATTATTTTTTTACGTTAAAATAGGCGGAATATCAATCTGTTTACATCATAACAGATCAGAAAATAATATCGCCTGAGCGATAGAGTGAATTATGAAGGAGTTTGCTAGTATGAAGAAAATAATGGGTCTTTTTCTGTTTCTTGTGAGTATTACTCACCCTGTATCCTTTGCCCAAGAGGGTGGGGAGCGAGTTCTTCTAGATAGTAAACAGCCGCTTAATAAAAATAAAGAAACTGATGCTACAGCAAGTACTCAGCAAGATAACTCTATAGTGGCAGAGACCTTTTATGATGATGGGACACAAACTGAGGTTTATGATTATCTCGCGGCTGAGATATCGGATAAACAGGCGAGCTGGGAAAAAGCCAAAGATCATTATGATTCTCTATTAGAATCAACAAGTGACCCAAAAGTATTAGAACGTCGAATTAACATCGATTTAGCAGAGGGAAATATTGCTGATGCACTCCCTCTAATTCAAAAGTTAGTGATTCAAGACCCCACGAACCTGGCGAATTATAATATGTTAGCGGAAGCCTATGTTTTAACAGGTGATTACCTTTATGCGGCAAAAACGTATAGTAAGTTAGTAGAGATGATCTACCTGACGAATGATGGGCAGATAGAAACCACTCCTTACTTTGCAATCTTAAAAAAGTTTCATGAATTTGAATTGCCGCTTGAGGAGCAGCTCATGCTCTTTAAGTACTTAGCAGCAACAGAAGAATATGATACATTTCCTTTAATTCTTCTTGCGGGGTTTTTAATTGATAATTTACGTTTTGAGGAGGCAGAGGGCTACCTAGAAAGAGCCTTGCAAATCAATCCTGAGAATCCGAAAATCTACTCCCTTTATACCTATATTTACTGGAATGAAGATAGACCTGAAAAAGCAGTATCTATGCTAGAGGATGCTTATAATAAGTATCAAGATCCTGAGATTGGTCTTGAATTCGCAAATGCCTTGATTACAAACTTTGAATATGAAGAGGCATATCAGCAATTAGTTCGGCTCATGATCGTCACGAATGAAGATCCTATTGTGTTTGAGAAGTTTATTGGTATGGCTTACGTCATGGGAAACTACGATAATATCCTGAATATGCTAACGATGCGATTAGATCAGCCTGAGGTTTTAACACGCTCTATTTTAAGTCTTTTCTATTTTTCAGAGATTTTAAATAATAGTGAAAACCTTTTAAAGGTTTTGCCGGAAATTAGCAATCCTACACCAGAATATGCAGATGCACTCTATACAATTAAGGCCAAAGTTGCTTTATTGTCGGGAGATTACGAACAGTTTGATGTTTATTTTGATAAAATCGCAGCGCTTGAAACAAAAGATTATGCGCAGTTATTGCTGAATAAAATGATGATGCTGCAAGAAGCGAAAGAGTATGCTTTGTTAGATAAAGAACTAATTGAGCATGGGGGTTTATTAAGAGCTACTAATTCTTCTCATGTGGCCTTTCTTGCATCAATGAGTGCGTTCAATCGCCAAGACTATGATGAAATGGTGGCCATTTTAGAGACGGAGATTCGTAATAATCCACAAGATCCGATTGCACTCAATGCATTGGGGTATTCACTGATTGAAATTGACCCAGCAAATGCGGAACAAGCGTTGACGTATATTTCGAAGGCAAATTTACTTTTACCCAATCAAGACTTTATTCAAGATAGTTTGGGATGGAATTATTTTTTATTGGGAGATTTAGAGCGTGCGCATAAATATATCGTGCAGGCCTATCATCAAAATAAAGATCCGGAAATTCTTGCGCACTATATTGTAATCCTTGATGCAATGGGGGAAACCGCTAAAGCGAAAGATCTCTATCATCGCTTTAATCTTTTTTTTGGAAAAACGGACGCTAAAAATTTATTAACCAAACATATTAAATGGATACAACAATAATGGAATCACGAATGTTCCAGCTAAAAAGAGGCAAGCGCGGTCTATTTGCCTTTTTTTTGTTGATAATGCTCATCATGAGCCATTTTGCTGTGGCTGCAACGACAATTGGCACGGGAAGGGCTGAAACGCGTAATGGCGAGTTATTGGTAATCTTTCCTTTAAGTCAGCAAATTAAGTTCAATAGTTTTCGATTACAGAGCCCCGATCGATTAGTGATCGATATACCCAATGCCAGATTGCAGCAAAAAATGACATCGCTGCCGATCACCTCGGCATTTGTTTCAGGCGTAAGATTAGGAACGCAGCAAGGGACGGATTTACGTATCGTGATTGACTTGAAGCAAGCTACTGTTCCTGCGAGCGCTGCCGTTGTTCGGGGGAATATGGGATATGAGTTAGTTATTGAGGTGGGGAATAATGCTGGCAGTGCGACGCAAGATTTTGCAGCTTCGGGGCAAACAGTGATTACGCAGCCGCGAGATATCCAGGTTGCGAAAACAGTGCCCAAGAAAAATATCTTAATTGTTATTGACCCTGGGCATGGCGGAAAGGATCCTGGCGCTTCTGGGCCGGCGGGGACGCGAGAGAAAAATGTTGTTTTAGAGATTGCTAAAATATTGCAGTCTAAAATCAACCAACAGCCCAATATGAAAGCGGTTTTGACGCGGGGAAATGATACGTTTATCCCGCTGCGTGAGCGCGTATTAATTGCAAGACGTCAAAAAGCAGATATGTTTATCTCTATTCATGCTGATGCAGGGCCCGCAAAAGTAGATGGCGCTTCGGTCTATATTCTCTCTACAAGTGGTGCCTCGAGTGAAGCTGCGCGATTATTGGCAAATGCAGAAAACCAGTCTGATCTAATCGGAGGGGTGAAAATTTCTGATAAAGATGATGCCATTGCATCGATGCTATTAGACTTATCACAAGAAGCAACAATAGAATCTTCTAATGCTTTGGGGAATCATATTTTAAAAAATTTAAGTCGCCATGCAAATTTACACAAAAAGCAGGTAGAAAGAGCGGGATTTGCTGTGCTAAAAGCACCTGATATTCCATCTGTACTCGTTGAAACAGGGTTTATTTCTAATCCAAAAGAAGAGAAGAACTTGCGTAATAAAGGTTATCAAGCGAAATTAGCAGATGATATTCTGGCGGGTGTTAAAGCTTATTATAAAGAGCGCCCGGCAACAGAGCTTGTTTATACTACGGTTGTTCAGCGAACTGATAATAGTAAAACGCAAGTATTGGCACAAAGCACACAACAAGTCGTTGCACCTACTTCTCG
>CANRON010000069.1 GCA_947632245.1 uncultured Ignatzschineria sp.
TTTACAGTTTTTATCTGATAATTATATTTCTAATATAGGAATATCCGCATCTCTCCATATATTCTTATTTTTTATTCTTTGTTATTACAAGGTGACCTAAAATGACCAATTTAAAACCTATCCGTCCTATCCCTGGTCTTATAGCTCTCAGCCTAACACTCATTATTTGGTTTATTATTCCACCACCGGAAGGAGTTCAAGAAAATGCATGGCAACTCCTGGCACTATTTATCGGCACTATTGCGGCTATTATCGGTAAAGCGCTTCCTATTGGCGCGATCTCTGTGGTTGCGATTGCCACAGTAGCACTCACACAAGTCACTAATCCGGGGAATGCAACAGCTTCTCTCAATGATGCACTCAGTGGATTTTCAAATAGTCTGATTTGGCTAATCGGAATTTCCATGATCATTTCACTAAGCCTGACAAAAACAGGACTAGGCGCGCGTATTGGTTATTGGCTGATCTCTAAATTCGGAACCCACTCATTAGGAATTGCGTATTCACTCACTTTTTCAGAATTCATTCTCGCACCGGTAACACCGAGTAATACTGCCCGAGGCGGGGGGATTATCCATCCTATTATGCGCTCTGTTGCAGATAGTTTTGGTTCAAAAGCAGATGATCCTATATCATCCAAAAAAATCGGACGATTCCTAGCGCTTGTGAACTACAACGCAAACCCGATTACATCTGCAATGTTTATTACGGCAACAGCGCCTAACCCTTTAATTGTGAATTTAATCGCTGAAGGTTTGGGGGTGGAATTTAGACTAAGCTGGAGCGCTTGGGCTATTGCAGCAATTGTACCTGGAATTTTATCCCTTCTTATCATGCCCATTGTTATCTATTTTATCTGTCCTCCCACAATTAAAAAGACCCCCGATGCCCCCTCTTTTGCCAAAAAAAAATTGAAGGAACTCGGCAAAATATCTCTCCCCGAAGCGATTACAGCCGGCGTTTTTATTCTCCTTCTCCTTATGTGGGCGGAAGTACCGGAGATGCTATTTGGTCTGAGCATCAATGCCGCCACCGCGGCTTTTATAGGTCTATCTATTCTTCTGATTACAGGAGTGCTGACATGGGATGATGCGCTATCGCATAAAAGTGCCTGGGATACCGTGATGTGGTTCTCCGCACTGATTATGATGGCGACCTTTCTCGGAAAACTCGGTCTAGTAAAATGGTTAGCATTCACGGTGAGTCAAGGGATCGATAACCTTGAGCTGGGTTGGATATTATCGATGCTCATCCTTGTCCTCATTTATGTATATACTCATTACTTTTTTGCTAGTACAACTGCTCATATTACCGCAATGTTTGCAGCTTTCTTAACGGCAGGTGTTGCACTGGGTGCTCCCCCTATGTTACTTGCCCTGACGCTTGCTTTCTCATCTTCCTTAATGATGTCGCTTACGCATTATGCGACAGGTACGGCACCGATTATCTTCGGCTCTAATTACGCAACACTTGGCGAATGGTGGAGAGTTGGTTTTGTCATGAGTGTTGTAAATCTGGCTATTTGGTTCTATATCGGTGGCCTTTGGTGGAAATTCCTCGGCTATTGGTAGTACTTAAATTCGAGCTACCCCATTAATTTAGCTATCCTTTGACGAGTTAAGTAGGATTAAAGCGAGATGAAATAAAAACGTGCATCCTTCGGTTTTTTCCCGTTCGGCCAATCATTTACTTTACCGGCAAAATCAGGTCTTGGTAAATGCGTAAAGTATTCAGAAACATCGACCGCTTCCTGATCCGTTAACACATGCCCTGCCCCCCCAAACACCCACTTTATTCACAGCCATCGGCTCTATGACAGGTATGGCCCAATGCTCAACATACACAATAGTGCCCGGATCACGATATTGTCCTGATAATAGGATATCTGTCCTAGTATCCTATTTTTTAGGTAGTTCCAACATCTTATTCGGTGCCGGTGATAACTGCTTTAAAAAGGCAGCTAAATTATATGATAAATTTAGCTGCCTTTTATTTACATTTAAATCAATGGATTTCCATATCGCTATAACGAAACGTTAACTTTCATTATACCGCCTCTTTACTCCTGAATAAGTGGCGGAAACCAGATGGCGGCCTGTCCATGAATGAGTCGCTCTTGATTTAACCAAGTATAAGGGGCGGGAATAGTGGAGGATAGTGTTACGGATTCATCCCCTTTTTGGGCCAGCATCGTTTCCGTTAAAACTATCGGCTCAGGCCCATAAATTGCGGCGGCAGTAAAGTCTCCCTCATGCCTACCACCACATACAACCCAAGCTTGAGAAAGCGCTGCTGTGGCATAAGGATAAAAATCCGCTTTGCCGGTCGGCGGATTTGCGACAGAGTATAATTGTGCATCTATTTGTACTTTTAAATCAATCGGGAGCCCCGCAGGTGCGGCGATAATATCGCCCCTCAATGCAGTAACCATTCCGCCGACTTCAGAAACCTCTAGTTCATAAGCCGCGACCAAAGCAATACGCCCTATTGTTGTTTCTGTCACAGACATTGCATTACCAGGCGTTGCCCACCCTTTGTCTCGTTCATTTAAATGCGTGACACGGTATCTTGCTATAATATGCCCGTCAGGTCCTGCTAACACGACAGTATGATAAAGTTTATCAATATCAATTTCAGGATAACTGCCGACAACAAACCCCTTTCCCTTTCCAGAAATTTGGCAAAGACGGGTTTCAAAATTCCCGCCCTGTTTCTCCGCGTAGGAGAGTAAGACTTGAGGATCATCCGTTTGTGGGAGTGCTGAAAACTCTGGCAATACCAACAGCTGATTTTTGCCAACAGATATTTTATCTAATAATGACACCTCTTTTTCCCACTGAGCCGCAACCATTGTTGCCTTCACTTGATTCAAGTTAGCATTACCATCCGTTGGGCAACGATGTAGAGCTAATAAGGGATTATAAAGATCAGTTCGTCGACGTTTTTGAATATTTTCCTGCGCAGAATCTGCTTCGGAAAGATCAATAGTCGCCGTGAAAATACCGTGCAAACCCATAGGTAATTCAAGGGGCGTTGCGATAGGAGATTGCGCAACTTTATCCCCTGAGGGCGACCAAATGCTTGACCCCCCGTTATAATACAATTGCCCTTTTGTCAGTGGATTCGTTTCAATCCCGCTTCTTGTCGCACAGATTGTCCAAGTGCCATTGAATGCACTCATATGCTGAACATGAGAAACAGTAGAATGATCTCCTACCCTCTCACTTTTCGATGCCCCCGGCATAATTCGATCCGATACAGAGTGCCACCCAATAATCTGTGCACCTTTTAGCATCGCAATACGTGCATATTGCCAATACGTATCATCGTAACAAATGAGCAATGCGATTTTTCCGATGGGGGTATCAAACACCTCTATACCCCGATTACCCGGTGCAAAAACCTTCTGATCTTGTGAGTTCAAACCAATCTTACGATACGTTCCTATAATTCCCTCAGGTCCCATTAATACAGCCGAGTTATAAGGAAGACCTGTTTCGAGATCTCTCTCAGCAATTCCCACACTCATATACATATTATGCGCTTTTAAGAGTGGCAGAACAGCCTCTGTCATTTTTCCCGGAATCGTATCTAAATAGGGTTTTAGCTCTTCACTGTCTGAAAAAAGATAACCGCTCACAGCCGTTTCTGGAAAAACGGCATAATCAACATTTTTTTCAGCAACCTTTTTCACGGCCTCTACGAGACTTTCTATATTTCCCGCCAAGTTCCCCCATGCTGGAATAAAATCAACAGCTGCGACTTTTAAATCTTCTTTAATCAATTGACTCATAATACAACCCCTTATTTAAATGATCATTTTCAATATTTAACCCATTAATGCGCTGTTACAAGACGCGTAATGTAGATCCAAAGTGGTGCTGTAAAGATAAAGCCAACAATGCTCACCGCTAAAGTCGCCGTTCCCGTACGCATATAAGTGCTATATCTCCCCGCAATAATCACCCCTGAAAAAGCCGGCGGTAATGCACCCGCCAATACAATCATCTGGATATGTAGAGCATCCATTTTAAACAGTAATCCCACCGCTAAAAGCGCAGCCGGCATAATGAAAAGCTTTAAAAAAGTATTAAAAGCAATTTCAAAGTTAAACTCTAACTTATTCGCTGCAATCATGAGACCTGCCGCAAATACTGCCATTCCCGAATTCGCCTTAGCAATTAATTCAAACGTTGGATCTAAAACAGGCGGAAATTTAATATCTAACAGAACTAAAACAGTCGCTAAAACAGGGGCCCAAACAACCGGCTGTTTAATGGCAGAAATAAGCGCATCAAAGCCACTTGTACCCTGAGGAGCTGTGTTTCCAGCAGCTCCCGCCTTTTTAGCAGCACGCTTATCCTGAATATTAAATAACAACAGTCCAATCGGAATACAGATCGCATTAACAATAATCGAGATAATTGCCACAACCAACCCCGTTGAAACACTATCGCCATAAATAGGATCAAAAATCGCAAATCCTAAAAAACCGATCGTAGGTGAGCCAGCAATTAATGCACATACTGCAGCTTCCTGCTGTGTCCGTTTAAAAATATATTTACAGCTGAAAAAGGAGAGAAAAAAGACAGCGACTAATACGACTAAAGAGACGATGGTCAATGTTGTATCCGCAAATATCACCGCTCTGTCTGCTTTACTGATCGACACAAAAAGCGCAGCTGGTAAAGCGTAATCAAGTACAAGTTTATTAAATGCACTCGTTTGATCTTGATTAAATACACTCTTTTTAGCACTGATATAAGCAATAAACATGATGGCGATAATCGGCAATAGATCGCTCATGAAAATGTTATACATAAAACTTGTCATAATTAAAAACCTATTGGTTAAGCACAATGTGCTTAAGCATTGCAAAAATGGACAATAATATGCATCAGATCACTCCATTGACTGAAAGCATCTCAAGAAAAAACCCACTCACCACCAAAATCGATTGCGGATTAAGCGGTATAGTGGGCTTTTTTTAAACATTTATTTTTAAAGCAGAATCATCCATTGATCTATTCTGGTTTTTTATACCAAATCACTGGTTGTGGTTTTTTCGGATGCGGTAAGTTTTCCGCTTGCGCCAGTGTCAAGTTCAAGTGATCCGCTACAATCTGTGTTGGTGTAGTCGCTAAGAACTCATTCAAGGAGACATCCGAATAACGGGAAATAGGATAAGCATCAGGACGTTTAAATACTTCTATAAAGCGTACGGGTGTATCCCCTGTATTTTGAATGTAATGCGCAGCAACAATTGGTACAACGCCTACATCTCCGGCTGTATAGTTAAATGTACGTGCAGTTCCCCCGGAATTAAAGACTGTCATACGCGCGGTTCCCTCTACAAAGTAGAGCCATTCTGATGCCCGTGGATGCCAATGAATTTCACGCATACCACCTGGCTCAATCTCCACAAATGCCGCTGAAATTGTTTTCGCTTCAGGGAAATTACGCTCATCCACAAAATAGACTGATCCCGCCTCACATTCCAATACTTTTGCATTCTCTCGATGGAAGGTGAAAGGAGAAGGAACATCGCCATTGCGACCTTCTTTCTTCACAAGATTAATAGGACCTGGGACATTACCACGGAAGATATATTTCTCGACCGTTGGCAGCTCTTTCAACTCTTCAACACTTAATTGGAAGTTCGCCGCAATTACATCTTGCGGTATATGCGCGACTAAATCACTCAGTAAGAATGTATTATTTTCAGAGAAATCCGCTTCACTAAAAACGAGTAAGAATTCACATCCACCTTCTAAACCTTGGATAGAGTGAGGAATACCTGCCTCAAAGTTCCAAATATCCCCTTCTTTGACATCGTCAATAAAGATGCGGCCATCTTCATCAATAGAGGTAACACGCGCATTACCATAGAGCATATAGCCCCACTCAGCTTCTTTATGCCAATGTAATTCACGGTATGCGCCGGCATCAAGCGCCATATTCACACCTGTAATATCCAGTGATGCGGGAAGCTCACGATTGGAGATTTCACGTGCCCAACCACCATCACAAAGACGCATATGCGCATCTGAGAAACTAAATCGTAAATTCGGAATAGTGCCGCTATCTGTCGGCGGGGGGACTAAGATATCTGGATTTTCAAGATCACGACTATAATGTCTTGGACCATAGTCATACCAACCCTTACCATCGGATTCTCTAATAGGTTGTACCAACTTCTTTATATCAGTCATACTTCTGCTCCTAATATTATTATGTTATAAAACTAAAGATTCTCTACTTAAGCACTAATAACTAGAATCGATCTTCTCCCCTTTTCGGGCTTTTGCGTAATAGAGATAAATAACTAGCAGCGCTAAGAGTGCTGCCGGAATAAAGAGTGATTTCTCATGGATTTGTGCAGATGCTATCGTACCTATAAAACCACCGCCCACAAATCCTATCACTACAGTCAAATAGAGCATACTGGTTCTCAGCGCTCTCTTCTTGCCAAAAAAAACTTGTGTGAAATAATTAAATGCTTGCTGTACAACTTGTGTGACGGCGGTATTACCATAGGCAAAACCTTTAATTTTATGAAAGCCATTCCCTTGCATTCCTGCAACAAACGAGATGATCAGACAGATATGCGTCATAGTGAGCAAGTGATTTAACAATCCCATTGCCAGAATCACCAGTACAATAATCTCAAATGAGAGTATTGAATAAGCCCAAACGCGCTTACGCGCATCATCAACAAGCTCAATTAAGGATGCCATCATCGATCCTGCGCCAAATGCTAAAATAATGACAGCAATGCCGAACAATCCATCCCAATTTTTGGTCGCAATACTTTCCCCTAGCAAAATCATATTCCCTGACTGAACAGTGCTAAAAGCGCCGATCTGGTTATAAGTAAAACCATTTAAACTGCCCGCAATAATTGCAAGAATAAAAGCGATAAAGGGCGATTCTGATACCGGTGCATTGCTGTCTTGAATCATTGAGTACCTATATTTATATTATTATATCTTAACATATATTATAAAATAATTTACTAAAGTTTACATAATCAGTATACATAAAATATATCTTATATCAAACACGTTATAAAATATAATGTGAATATTTCCATAATTTTAAAAAACACAAAGAAATAAAAGGGGAATGTAAAAAGTAATAAAAAAACAAAATCCCGATGAATATTCTTCATCGGGATCCCATTTATAGATATGCTAGCAAGCGATTTCTTTCTTTTAACCTATGACAACATACCTAATGCTTACTCTTTTAATATTGATTGTGCGACAGATCGCATCTTACAACGACTCATCGACCCTGCCACATTTTATGCTTACTCGTAAAAGTGTCCACGTTGACGGAGAAGTTCACGATTCAAGTTTTCATTTTTCTCAAATGCCGCTCTCCCATGCATCCAGAACTCATTATTCAATACCACAAGATTTCCCACAGGCAATACTAACTCAATGACGCTCTTATCTGATTCGATCGATTGAGATAATGCTTTTAAGAATTTCGCCTCATCAATTGTTTCAGGATAAGCGAACTGGTCGATAAAGCAGATGCATGGCTTGTTGTTTTTCAAGAAGAAGAGTTTACGATAGACAATTTCCTGTACATTCTTACTTGGTGGTGCAATATATTGGAACTTATGTTCACCAAGTGGGCTCTTGTAGAATTTATCAAGCTCAGACCAATCATCTAAGTGAAGTAAACGGCTCTCGCCCCCTACTGCATTCTCCTCTACCATCTTCATCATCAATAACCAATCTGTGGCTTCATTGACGAATGTCCCATCGGTATGCATTGTAAACAAGCGATATGCTTGGCGTAAGTATGAGTCACTGGCATCGGTATCTTTCACAACGAAGCGCGCATAATATTTACCCGTCATCGAGTCGAAGTTAGCAATCCCCACCATGTGTGAAATTGCTGTTGAAAAGATCACATACTCATCTGTATCTTTAGAAACGCCTTCTAGACCAATCGTAAAGCCCCCTGTTTCGCGATCATTGACAATATTACGCAACATATTGCCAAACTCATAATTCGCGCCAATCTCATCATCAAGATAACTCGCAATCACTTGTCTTTCATACGGCGTATATTCAAGATGTTGAACAGTAATACCTTCATCTTTAATACGCTTTAAGAAGTTCTCAACGACTTTCTTAGAAAGTTTGATATCCAATAAACGCTTTGATTGTGAGTTAAAATTAATTTCAAATTGATCATTCTTCTGAACAAATCTAGACATACTGTATTTCTCCATATTTATGTTTGAATATCAATATCAATGGCTGATACCGACTACTCTTATTTAATTTTTTTGAAAAACGCATACTGTATTTTTACCGTAGATTGACAATAATACGTTTCACTTTTATTTCGTAACAAAGCATTTAATTTAGGCATAAAAAAACCAGCAAATAGATTGTGAACTTTTATAAATATACGCATCTGATAACTAACGTCATTATCAAGATCTATATACCTACTACTTTCATTTATCTATTTACTGGTCTATCCATTCTTTTTGTCATAAAGGGTGAGTTTATGATCTTAAATGGCTGGCAGTTAAATTAACAGCTTTTATATTCTTTTAGATCAAGGAAACAAGAGCGGATGGGTTAAGGTTTAATTTAGCCTTGCACTCATGCTTTTTGATACTTCAACTAAAATGTAGCATGCAACAGAAAGAATATCTACTCCTATTTCATTTATTTTTTATCTTTCGCTGAAATAAAATATCTATAACAATAAACCGCTTTTTCGATCATCTCACTATACTTTTCGTTTAAAGTTTTGATACTGATTTTCAATATCCCGAAGTGCTGCGATCAATGCACTAGTTGCTTTACCCAGATAACATTCATGAAGGGCATCGATCATTGGCTCAACCCCATCATTTAAACTATAGCCGCGTAATAGTTTTCCTATAAACCCACGCCCAAGCTCTGTAATCAGCGTGCAATCTGCGGATAAAATAACACCATATTTAGGCTCTATTTCAACGGTAATCGTCATGGATTCAAATACATTTTTTGCCGCCATTCCCTGTGGAAGTCGTGCATATCCCGCTAAAAAAAGCGTTTTATTATTCACTTATCAATTCCTCTTTCATATCCATTTATCAATCGATTATTTCTGAAACACACGGATCTTTGCATCTCCATTGTGCTTCAGTTATATCGGATCAATTGGGTAATTTCAACTCTTCCATACAGTAAGACAGATGTAAAACGGCGATATTTCCCAAAACGTAATCTGATATACCTCAATTTAAGCGATATTTAGGATTATTTCGGCACTATAACGGGGATAAAGCATCTATAATAGTGCCAAACATTTCGTAATCTATCTCACATCTTCATGCTTTTTTTGAAGATAGTATAAAATACTTAAAAATATATTAAAAACTCAACGATAACACTACTATTTAATAGGAATAATAAGGACTGATGATGACAACACTAACCTGTTTTAAGGCATATGATATTCGTGGAAAGCTAGGTGATGAACTGAATGAAGAGATCGCTTATAAAATTGGTCGTGCATATGGTGATATCTATTCCCCTAAAACAATTGTCGTCGGCGCGGATATCCGCCTCACAAGTGAAGGGCTTAAAAAAGCAGTCACAAAAGGCTTAAATGATGCCGGTGTTGATGTCATTGATCTCGGTATGACGGGCACAGAGGAAGTCTACTTTGCTGCATTTCATCTGGATGTTCAAGGCGGTATTGAAGTCACAGCAAGTCATAACCCGATTGACTATAATGGCATGAAGCTCGTGCGTGAAAATGCACGTCCTATTGGGATGGAGAGTGGTTTACGAGAAATTCGCGATTTAGTGGAATCCGGAAATTTTAAAGATATTACCCATATCGGCAAGACTCGATCCCTCAATCTTCTGCCAGAATATGTTTCTCATGTAACCGCTTACTTAAAACCGGATCATATTCGCCCCTTGAAATTAGTCGTGAATGCAGGAAATGGTGCGGCGGGACACGTTATTGATGAGATTGAGCATTGCTTTAATGCACTTGATGTTCCCGTTGAGTTTATTAAAATTCATCATGAAGCGGATGGTAATTTCCCGAATGGTATTCCTAATCCACTGCTTATTGAAAATCGCGCGAGCACACGAGATGCAGTACTTGCGCATAAAGCAGATATGGGTATTGCTTGGGATGGCGACTTTGATCGTTGCTTTCTATTTGATGAAAATGGCCGCTTCATCGAAGGCTACTATATCGTGGGTCTACTCGCCCAAGCTTTTCTCACGAAAGAAAAAGGGGAGAAAATCGTCCATGATCCTCGCCTTATCTGGAATACGCTCGATATCGTCAATCATTATGGCGGCACTGCCGTTCAATCAAAATCGGGGCATGCCTTTATCAAAGAGGTGATGCGTGAAACGAATGCCGTTTACGGCGGTGAGATGAGTGCCCATCATTACTTTAGAGATTTTGCCTATTGTGATAGCGGGATGATTCCTTGGATTTTAATTATCGATCTCCTCTCAGAAACAGG
>CANRON010000070.1 GCA_947632245.1 uncultured Ignatzschineria sp.
ATTAGCAATATTTGAATTCCGATATAAAAAAGCGGTATCAATAATATCATGAGAACAACAAGACCGATAATGATCCGCGAGAGCTTATCGGCGCTTCTCATGCCGTAACCATTGTCACCTTGATTACCGGGAATGATAATGCCCGTTATCAAAATAAAAAACATCGCTAAAATGGCGGTATCAAGATAGATCTTTTTTTGATCTAAAAAATTTCGCCATTCATCTGAAAACAAAGGCTGAAAATTCGCAATACTCGGATTGTCCAAAAAACGTTTTGCCTTCGCAAACAACTGTAAATAATTTGTCTCTTGAAGCAGCAAAATAAGATGGTAGAAGAAATAGATACCACTCCCAAAACAGAGTAAAAGCGGAAATATCGCTAACCATGGTGATATCCCGCGATCCATCATTCTTCCCAAATAGAGATAAGCAAAAACAATCGACAGTAGTCCAGATCCACCTAACAGATAATATTGAAGACTTATCAGATTCATCATACTTTGAATCAATGGCCGAATACCGCCAGTGAAATCAATCGGATTAATGTATATCACGCCCATTAATGCAATCAATACAATCATGATTAACGCGCCCACATCTGTTAAAAACTGGCTTCGATTAATACGTTGTAATCTTATAGCTCTTTTGGCTGCCATCGGATATCTCTTTTATTTGACATGGTTACCCCATCTATTGTAATCCGCTTAACGCTCAAGCGTATCAAGCATTGCTTGCAGCCCCGCCAAGGTATTAGATGTTTTCTCACGCATTGCTTCTTTTGAAAGGGCGTCACCTTCTTTTTGCCAATTGATATTTTCTGCCGGCAATTCATGAAGGAATCGGCTCACTTTGCAAGACTCCCATTCCCCATATTTTTTTCGCTGACGACAATAGGTGATATCGAGCTTTTGCCGCGCGCGCGTGACCCCGACATAGAAAAGGCGACGCTCCTCTTCCACCATGTCGCTATCAATACTATTTCTATGCGGCAGTATATCTTCTTCTAATCCCACCATAAAGACGTAGGGAAACTCTAGACCTTTCGCGCTATGCAACGTCATTAAGGTTACCGCATTTTCCACTTTCTCTTCATTTTGATTTTCTAAAATTGACATCAATGTTAACTGCGAGAGAATTTCCCCAAGCGGAGCAGATTCATCCACAAACCATTCCCGCAGTGCATTGACACTATTTTGTTTACGTTCAAATGCTTTGGGCGAGGAAGATTGCTCCCGGAGATATTCATCATAGCCAATATCATTGGTCAGCTTGTCGAAGAGTTTTTCGACATTCATTTCATACTTTCCGAGACCGCGAATCATATGGGCAAACGCCGCACATTTCTGTGCTATCTTACCGATATAACTACCTAAATGCGGATGCTCCATTGTTTCAAAAAGCGTCAGATTATTTGCACTTGCAAATTCTGTAATTTTTTTCAGCGTTACCGCACCAATCTCTCGTTTTGGAATATTGATAATGCGTAATAATGACGGATTATCCTCAGGGTTCACGATTAGCTTTAAATAAGAGAGAAGATCTTTCACTTCTGGTTGTTGAAAAAAGCTCGTTCCGCCTACAACCTTTACCGGCACGCCGCGCATACGCAGCGCCATTTCAAAAATTCTCGATTGATGATTACCGCGATAAAGAACAGCAAAATCAGAGTATTGCGCTTGATTCAACATGACTTCATGCACGATTGTGGTGGCGATATATTCCGCTTCCGCTTCTGCACTTTTAAAATCACGAATCTCGATCTTTTCCCCATCCCCTAAAGTAGACCAAAGCGCCTTATCATATAGATGGGGATTTAATGAAATCACATGGTTGGCCGCTTTTAGGATATGCCCTGTTGAACGATAGTTTTGCTCAAGTTTTACCAAAGTTAAATTCGGGAAGTCGATCTTTAACTGATGCAAATTCTCAGGTCGTGCGCCTCGCCACGCATAGATAGATTGATCATCATCTCCCACCACTGTTAAATGGTGCGCTGATCCTATCAAGAGTTTTACAAATTCATACTGGCAGAGATTCGTATCTTGATATTCATCGACGAGCATATAGCGGATCTCTTGCTGCCAATATCTCCGAACCTCCGCATTTTCTTGTAAAAGCCGCATCGGCATCAGAATTAGATCATCAAAATCGAGCGCGTTATAAGAGAGCATCTGGGTTTGATAGCGCTCATAAAGATCCACCAAAGCTAATTCATATTCATCGATTGCCGACGCTCGCAGTGAATGCAAAGTCCGCATATCATTCTTCCATGTTGAAATACGATCTAGCGCGATACGTATTGTATCTGCATCCGTTTCAATTAATGACTCCATTAATTGAAACGTATCTTTCTGATCGTAAATCGAAAACCCCTTACGAAGTCCGATAAGCTGCCCATGTTTTTTCAGGATAGATAACCCTAAGGTATGAAAAGTAGAAACTCGAACCTTTCTCCCCCGCGCCTTACCAATGGTACCGACAAGCCTATCTGCCATCTCTTTCGCCGCTTTATTCGTAAATGTCACCGCATAAATAGACCTTGGATCATAGAACTCTTTTTCAACAAGGTACTTGATCTTCTCCGTAATCACGCGTGTTTTTCCAGACCCCGCACCCGCTAGTACCAGCAAAGGTGTATGAATATGGCTGACAGCATTGGCTTGTTCAGGATTTAACTTCATGTTTTCTGCTTATCTCTTTATCACTTACATTCAATAGTCGTGTCTTCTAGTTCGGCTGTTCTTAAATTACCCGCGCTTGAAGTAGATGATGCATGTTCACGACGCCTAAAACTTTCCCCTCTTTTACAACTGGAAGCGCAGTGATTCGTTTCGTTTCCATCAAATGCACGGCATCGACCGCCAATGCATCGGGCGCAATTGTGAAGGGTTCACGCGTCATACAATCTTTTAATTGCAGATCATGAATATCGCGCCCTGTCATCAGTGAGCGGCGTAAATCTCCTTCGGTAAAAACCCCTAACAGCATATCATCAGCATCTACGGCAACCGATACACCTAGCGGTTTTTGCGTCATCGCTAATAAGGTATCTGTCAGTGAAGTTTCCTCAGGAACTGCCGCAAGTTCAGCGATCGGTGCCATTATATCTTCCACGCGGAGTAATAATCGGCGACCCAATTTCCCCCCAGGATGAGAGAAAGCAAAATCTTCTGAGGTAAAGCCTCGCATCTCTAAAAGCGTCACAGCAATGGCATCACCCATCGCAAGAGCCGCTGTTGTACTCGCTGTAGGCGCAAGATTGAGAGGGCATGCCTCTCGTTCAACCTTCACTAAAACATGGTAAGTAGAATTTTTTGCAAGTGTCGAGGCGGCATTACCTGTCATGGATACTAAGGGGATTTTACGGCGCGCAATAATCGGTAATATTGAGATAATCTCATCTGTTTCACCCGAATTTGAAAGCGCTAACACGACATCATGATCCGTTAACATGCCTAAATCACCGTGACTTGCTTCAGCGGGGTGCACAAAAAATGCCGGCGTTCCGGTGCTTGCAAGCGTTGCGGCTATTTTGCTACCCACATGTCCAGATTTCCCCATGCCTGTGACAACAACTCGCCCAGTGCAGCCGCGAAGAAGCTCACAAACATCAATGAAGTTCTCATTAATCTCTGATTGCAACGCTAATACCGCATTCGCTTCAATAGTTAATACCTTTTTTGCACTAGAAATATAACTGTCACGCATATTTGGCATTCGATTTTCCTTTTTTTTAAAATCTATTTCATGCTCTTTGAATATCAAATTCATCTCAACATTCAGAAAGTAGCTCGTTAGCTAGTACTCAGTGAAGTACTGTTTTTCAATCTTACAATTATATCGCATAATTGCGCTTTCAGAGAATGTGATCAATAATATATTACATAAAAGCAATATTTGCATTGTCGTTTTAAATACAATTGTGTAAACTCTGTCAAAACCCCTCTCATCGAATCCTCCAATAAGGTGACATAATCATGACATCGAATAGCCCTGAATTAACACTTTATAGCACTCTAGACTGCCAACTATGCGAAGCTGTGGAAGATCGCCTGAAAGCTGAAAGTATTCCCTATATTTATATCGATATCGTTCATGATGAGGCTTTAGTCGAAGCATATGGTTGGTTTATTCCTGTGCTTAAATGGCAAGATAAAGTGTTTAAAAGCCCGCTTGATCTTGATGTGATTATTCATCAGATCAAAAACACTTCAATTCAACAGCTCAAATAAAAAGATTCAAATAAATACAATTCATTGATATTTACACAACTATCACCCCAGAGGATCTTCTATGCTTATTGATCTCTACGTTAAAAATTTTGCCATCATCAACGAGATGCAACTCGACTTTGCACCGAATCTCACAGTTATTAGTGGGGAAACGGGGGCCGGAAAATCTCTCACAGTGGATGCGCTTTCGATTGTCCTCGGCGGAAAGACCGACGGTACAATTGTGTATCAGGGCGAAGACCAAGGGGAAGTAATTGCAACTTTTGATATTTCTAATATTCCCCGTGCAAAAGCATGGCTAGCAGAAAATTCAATCGGATTTGATGATGATATCTGCATTATGCGCCGGGTCATTTCTAGTAGCGGGCGAACACGCGGATTTATTAATGGTCGGTCAATGCCTCTTCACGCTTTAAAGGGGTTAGGTGAGCGACTTGTCGATATCCACGGGCAACATGCACATCAATCCTTAACACGCGCTAATGCCCAGCGCCACTTAGTCGATCAATATGCCGGTTGCCTAGATGAAGTCGGCGAGCTTGCGACTTTCACCCGAGAGATGCAAGCGCTAGAAACAAAGCTAAACGAGCTTAAGAATCGAGATGAAAGCACTCAAGACCGTATTAACTTCTTAAAATTCCAACTCGCCGAATTTACAAGTATTCAACCGCAAGAAGATGAATGGGTGGAAATTACTGCGCGATTTGATCATCTGAATAACTTTGAACTTCGTATTGCCGCTATCGAAGAAGCAATCCAATATCTCAGCCATGATGAGCATGGCATCACGAGACAACTGGCACAACTAGAAGACGCGCTTAAATCCATTGAAAACTTTGACCCAAGCGCAAAAAGCATTTCCGAAATGATCTCGAGCGCCCTCATTCTCTGTAGTGAATCAGAAAATGAGTTGAGTGCAAAAATGGATCATGAAGGCTTTGATGCAGAAGAGTTACGGGCGATCGATTCCCGCATGCAGGCGCTCAATAGTCTGGCACGTAAACATCGCATTGATCCTGAAAATCTTTTGCTCAAACAGAAAGAGCTCGAAGCGGAACTCAAATCTCAAGACGTCTCAGAAGAGGAAATCTCAGAACTCGAAGAAAAAATTGAGAAGATGAAACGTACCTGGCAGACAATGGCGGATGAAATCACTCAAAAACGCATGGAAGCCACGGCAGAACTCGATACCAATATCACACAATCCATGCAAGGTCTTGCGATGGAAGGTGGCAAATTTGCAATCAATCTTCTCCCAAACGTACCCTATCACCCTTATGGAAATGAAGCAGTGGAGTTTGTCGTCTCTGCAAATCCTGGCCAACCACTCCAAGCTTTAGGCAAAGTTGCATCAGGCGGTGAGCTTGCGCGGATTAGTCTCGCTATCTCAGTGATTTTAAGTATGCGTTCATCCCTACCGACCCTTATATTTGATGAGGTCGATACCGGCGTTGGCGGCGCGGTTGCCGAGATGATCGGTCGTCATTTACAAGAACTCAGTATCGGTCGACAAGTATTTTGTGTCACACATTTACCGCAAGTGGCAAGTTTTGGCCATCATCACTTTGTCGTCGCAAAAACTAAAGGCGAAAAATCGACAACCACGATGATTCGAGCCCTTGATGAATTGGGTAGAGTCGAGGAAATCGCCAGAATGCTTGGCGGTGTCAGACTCACAGAAGCGACCTTTGAGCATGCAAAAGAGATGATTGATGGTAATCGCCCGAAATAAACGCGGCGTGCATAGCGATTACAACTTGTGTGTTTTAATTTCAAACCCAAGAGAGCGATAGAGCCTAAAGCGATTGCGGCTCTCCTCTAATACTTGAGGGTCTTGCGTAATCACTTCAAATACTCGCGGATAAAGCCCTGCCTTTACATCATCAGGAATAACTGGGTGCACATTGATGATTAAAGAGCGATTTTCAAAGGGCCATGTCTTATCAGAGAGGTAGATAAAATCGGCATCATTGATATCCTCACTCGATTCAATAATTGCATGCGGTAAAAAATCAATATTCGGGATTTCCCACAGTTTTCGATCTAAGAATCGCAATAATTCCTGATTATCACTATATAAAAGCGTATGCTCTTGCGCTTTATAGGCTTTCTCTAAAATTTTCAAAAGCAGCTTTTGCCTTGCCGTTTCATTACTTGTGGGTAACACATAAAAACTCACCTGAACCATACTTCTTCACTGCCCTTGTCGCACTTTTGATCGCTTAAAATATCATGCATGAAATGTGCGGACCTATTTCATGCATGAATAAGTACAGAATAACTGCATTTTTTGTTGTTTAACGGTAAAATAATAGCATTTATAATCTGGAATAATAAGCATACAATGAAATTTGAACTACTCAAGACCGATGGCACTGCTCGCCGTGGCCGTATCACATTTGATCGTGGCACGATCGAAACACCTATTTTTATGCCTGTCGGCACTATCGCAACAGTCAAAGGTGTGACACCGCAAAACCTCAAAGATATGAATGCTCAAATCGTCTTGGGAAATACTTTCCATCTTTGGTTAAGACCGGGTCTTGATGTCATTAAAGCCCATGGAGATCTCCATGACTTTATGCAGTGGGATAAGCCTATCCTAACTGATTCTGGGGGCTTCCAAGTCTTTTCACTTGCAGAGCTCCGCAAGATCGAAGAGAAAGGCGTGACCTTCCGCTCCCCTTTTAATGGTGAGAAGCTCTTCCTTGATCCCGAAAAATCTATGGAAATTCAACGGGTATTAGGGTCTGATATCGTGATGGCATTCGATGAATGTACGCCTTATCCTGCAACTTACGAAGAAGCAAAAACATCCATGGAACTCTCCATGCGCTGGGCAAAACGCTCTAAAGATGCATTCGTTGAGGGTGAAAACCCGAACGCACTCTTTGGTATTGTGCAAGGCAGTATGTTTGAAGACCTTCGTGAGCAATCATTAGAGGCACTCACTGAGATTGATTTCAATGGCTATGCCATCGGCGGCCTTGCAGTAGGTGAACCTAAAGATGAACGTGACCGTGTTTTAGAGTTCTTAGATCCTAAAATGCCTAAAGATAAGCCCCGTTACCTAATGGGTGTTGGTAAGCCTGAAGATTTGATTGAAGGCGTTAAACGCGGCGTTGATATGTTTGACTGCGTTATCCCAACGCGCAATGCCCGTAATGGCCATCTCTTTACGCGATTTGGTGATATTCGTATCAAAAACACACGCTACAACCTCGATACAAAACCGCTTGATGAAACTTGCTCATGCTATACGTGCCAAAACTTCTCACGCTCTTATCTTCGTCACTTAATTCGGACAAAAGAGTTATTAGGTGCGCATCTTGCAAGTATCCATAACCTTCATTACTTCCTCTGGCATATGCAACAAATCAGAGATCATATTGATGCGGGTACCTTTGATGAATACTATAAGCAGTTCTATAAAGAGCGTGCAATGATTGATGAGGGGATGTAATCTAGCACCCTCATTACGCAATTCCCCAATGAAACATCTCATTCATGTCCCACTCAAGTATAAAATATGACGCTTGAGTGGGATATTAAAATAAAGAGTATCGATATGAAGCTAATTAATCGCTATATTCGGCGCGAAATTCTCACGACTTTTGCTGCTGTACTCTTGGTCTTGATCTCAATACTGCTTGTACAGCGCTTAGCGTTCTACCTTAACCAAGTGATGAATGGCTCGCTCTCACAATCTGCTGTCATCTCATTGCTGGGATTACAAATTGTCCGCTTCATCACAGAGCTTCTTCCTTTAAGCTTTTTACTAGCTGCTATTTTAGCCTTTGGAAGACTCTATAAAGATAGTGAAATGACAGCATTTTATGCGCTCGGCATGCCGGTAAAACGCTTATATCGCATCCTCTTACAAATTGGCTTTCCTTTGAGTATCTTAATTTTGATACTCAACTTTTGGATTGTTCCCGAAATTGCACAAATTCAAGAAGTAGTATTGAAAAAAGCGCGTGAAGATGCCCAATTGACGATTTTAAAACCCGGTGTTTTCCAACAGTTTTCACGCGGAAAACAGACTATTTATGTCCAATCCATTAACGCAAATACCGGCTCTCTTGAAAACATCTTCATTAAAACGAATGAAGAAAATGATGCCCATGTCATTACCTTTGCAAAATCAGGTTCTCAGCTTATTGATGAAGAAAATGTGCGTTTTGTAATATTAAATGAAGGTTCAAGAACGACAACAAACAGTGACTACTCAGAAGTCGTTTACTTTGATTCTTTACGCATACGCCTTGATGCCGATCGCTCAGACTCCTGGCCTAAAGCGATTTCTTGGAGCGCTAAAGATGTCATTACGGGTACTTCTGTGGAAGAGAAAAGAGAGTTTCAAAGACGCTTATCTGGGCCTATCTCAATCTTCATATTAATCCTATTAATTCCAGCACTTGCTCATTCAAAACCAAGGCAAGGGCGTTTTAACAAACTCATTCTAGGCGTTATCTGCTATGTATTTTACTTTAATCTACTGGGCATTGGTCTCTCTTGGATCAAAAGTGGCAAAGTGAATCCCGACTTAGGTGTCTGGTGGATTCAACTGATTGTATTCGCGGTTGCCTACTCTGTTTATCGCCGATATAACAAATCACTTTAAATAATGACTGCCAAATAAAACTATGATGGCGATATGACTGTATCGCGAGGATTTTATGATAAAAATCGATCAATATACGCTTAAGACATCTTTCTTTTTCACCCTATTATGTCTTCTGCTACTCATTATCATTGAGACTTTCTTTACCTTCTTAAATGAATTACAAGATCTCGATGAGGGCTATGCTATCTCAGATATGATGTTGTTCCTACTGTATGATATGCCCGCAAGAATTTATCGAATTTTCCCCATGGCGCTACTTTTAGGAACGCTTTTAGGTTTAGGGCAATTAGCAAGCCATAACGAGTTAACCGCCATCAGAACCGCGGGATTTAGTAAGGCAAGAACATTACGTGGCGCGCTGATTACAACGATTTTCTTAAGTGCAGTTGTTGTTTTAATGGGGGAGTACTTAGTTCCAAAATCCCATGAAGAAGCTTTAATCGTCAGTAATAAAAATAGTTCGGGCGATGGCTTTTGGGCAATCGATGGGAATTTCATCCTCGAAGTGAAATCGATAGAAAACCTCTCATTAAAAGGCATTACAATCTATGAACCCAAAGACTTGGCGCTTCATAAGGTAATGCAAGCTCAATCTATGGAATTAATTGATGACCAGTGGGTTATCCCCTCACTATCTGAAACGACTTTTACCAATACCCAAATCACAAAGCAGCAGCTAACGGATTATATTATCGACACGCATATTGATGAAGATGCGCTCGTGGCGCTCATCAATGATCCTGAATATCTCTCAGGTCGAAGTCTATGGCGATTTATTGGCTATCTTGATGAAAATAATCTTGATAGCAGTGAGTATCGACTTGCTTTTTGGGCCAAAATATTTAATCCCATCACCAACTTATCAATGATTCTGATTGCGGCACCTTTAGTCTTTGCCCAGCAACGACGCCAAGGCATTGGTGAGCGAATTTTAATTGGGGTAATCCTCGGATTGATTATTTACCTCATGACACAAATGCTTGGGCATTTTATTCTTCTATCCGGATTTCCACCGCTTCTTGGGGCACTACTTCCTACAATTCTTGCAGTGGGTATTGCTTACGTACTCTTTAAACTCCTACCATAATTGCGGTATCAATCACCCATCCCCCAAATTCGTCGCCATTACTGCAAATTTGGGGAATTTGATCTACTTCATTTTTAAATATGACTCAAGCACCCTGATATATTCCGAATAATATTACTAAAGATCATTATGAATAGTCCCGCTTCAAAAATATTCACGTCCTATCGGCTCAGCTACCTCATAACAGCACTCTTTGCAGTTATGCAGGGGGTGATCATAGGCCTTTATGCTGATAGAAGTATGTTTGTTATTTTGGATGCTGAGGAGGCTTTCTTTTATCTTCCATTAATATTGGCAATATTTTTACCCACGGCGCTGAGTTACCTTCTCATCACCCTTAAATCCAAACACCTCTACTATTCCCTAGCAATTACGCTCATATTAATTTTGTGGATCTACTGCTGGAAAAATTTCAATATCGCACCAGAATCATTCATCAATGAGCCTGAAATCGTTATCACCATATTTACACTAATCATCCTCCTCTTCTTTCTACTCCCTTGGCTGCAATTTTATACCCAGTATGGGGCTTTCAGTGCGCCCTACGATATCTTGATAAAATGCTA
>CANRON010000071.1 GCA_947632245.1 uncultured Ignatzschineria sp.
AAAATAGTTATATAAGTAATGTGGCTTTAGCATGTGCTTATATTTGGTTAAAATTATGAATGTGCAACAGACCCTATTAAAAAACAATATAAACTTAGCACTTAAAACGCCCTTGATAATCTAATTATAATGAGAAGTACATAATGCCACCCCAAAAAATCCGATCTTATCAGCAACTATTTTCTCACGCCTTTCAAAACAATAAATCAGTCAATGGTCCAAAAGGTATTGCTGGCCTTTTATTATTTAATGGACCGACAGGTCTAGGAAAAACAAGCTCACTATTTATGAATCCTAAAAATAGTGCCCATCTTTCAATTTTAGAAAACGTGCAAAAATCCGGGCATTCATCAATTTTTATTACTCACCGCTGGAATATATTAAATGATCTTTATCATAGTCTATCTGACTATAAAAAAAGTGATGGTAGCCCTTATACAGCTTCTATTGTCTACGCCCGTGATGTAACATTCAAAGCAGCTATCTTAAAGCAGCCCCTGCCACATGAGAGTAGTGCTAATACAAACTCACAAAATTCAGTATCTCAATATCCTGATCCTTATCAAAACCTTTCTCTGCTGAAAGAGAGCTGCACATTATCTCCTGAATTTCAATTATCAAAGGCTTATAAGGATATTGATCAAATCAAGTATCTTATTATAGATATTGAAAGCATAAAAAAAGGGGCTTCAAGAAACCCTGATGCGCTTCAGACAATGGCGGAGCAACTTAACAGTCTTTGCGGCATCTTTGAACACAGATTAGTCGCGAATATTGAATATTTAAAGCAACAAATAAAGCAGGCTAAATGTGCTAAAGAAGGGATTTCAATCGCCGAAGATAGGTTAAAGTCTTTCTGTAAAAATCCGTGGATTCAAAGAATATTCCCCGCTTTAAAATGGCGTTTAGAATCTCAAGATCTTCTGATTATGACGACTCATAAGTTCTTTCTCTCATTTTTTGATGGGCAATCTTATCAACGCCTATCAAAGTCTTCTCTTAAAAACTACGTTATTTTTATCGATGAGCTGGATTATCAGGCGAAAGAGCTTCAGTCTTTACTCGCTGAAGATCAGCCTATACAAGAACTCGCAGAATGCCTCGGACAAATTTTCTTTGATTCCAAAGTCCCTATGCGTAAACTTGCAGTCACGCATCCTGAACTACATCATCCTTTAAATGAGCTTCGTACAAGTTTTTTTAAAGCTCTTACGGAAAAACAGATCCCACTTACAGAAAATCGATCCCTCTATATCCCAGAGGATCTGTATTTAAAAAGACAGATGCCTTATGAAATCCGATATCTATTTAAATCGGATCAACTCATTAGCAATGGCATGATAAAACTTGTTCATACCCAAGATGGCTATGATGTTTACACGAATGAAAAAGATATCCCGCCCGATATAAAAACCATAGCAATTGAAGACTTTATTCGAATATTTGAAAGCTACCTTATCAAATTTAGGCGTGTTCTACTACAACTCGAAGATGAGAATGATGCAAAAAAAGAAGATCAGTTCAGACAACTCCTGAATGCTTTTTTTGTTCATCGTAACGATAACCGACAGACTTACTATTCAAAAACTATTCCTGCTATTTCTCCTTACTTATTAACCGAGGTAGATCTTACGGAGCTTAAAACTGTACAAAGCGGTAATCTAATTCCCTACACTTATCAAAATATTAATGGTTTTACAGTATGGGCAATATCCTCTCATGGTGCACAAAATGAACTTGATAAACTACGACTCCAAACTGAACGTGCGCTCATGCAAACAACCGCCGAAGCTCTGCTACTTGATCTATCGGCCCGAAATTTCGTTGTTGGTCTTTCTGCTACCGCATATTTAGATAGAGCCTTAAACAACTTTGATTTTCCTTGGATCAAATCAAGCTTAAGTTATATTAAAGATGCCCGAACACCAGAGCTCAAGGTTGATCGATTTGGCACCACTTTTTCGACCGAAGATAAGCGTAAATTTGCGAATAGGCCTATTCCCTACCTTGAATCTAAAGAAGATCAGCGACATCAAGAATCCCTCATTCAATTTCTGAAAGCAGAAAAAGAAGCAATCAGAGATACCAAGCTTGAAGTCATTCCTACGTGTTTTAATCTACCGAATGAAATATTACAAACAGATATCCCGATTTTCGAACCGCTTACGCCGGAATTTTTTAAGTCTTCCTTATATTCCCATGAATCAGTAAGTACTTTAGAGTTTCGTAAAAGCATCGTCCAAGACCTGATCTCTGTCTGTTATTTAGTAGATAAAAATCGAGAGCAACAAGGCCAAATTGCCTTTGTAAACTCATTTAAGTATTTTAAAAAGTGGCTTACACACAACGATGCTACGGTCAGTAGAAGGAGGGTACAATCCCTTAAGGTGGGCGAATCTCTCCCCAAATCCCCCTTATGGAAAAATCTCTCTAAACCTCAGCAAACAGATCTAGCTTCATTTTCAAATGACAAAAGAGAATGCTTTACCCATTTTATTCAGGTAGAAGATAGGCCTATTTTCATCTGGTTTTTAGATGCTCAATGCCAAAAGAAACGCAATTTTCAAAATGCTTATTCAGCCAGTTTTCACTTAGGTTGCCCCGTTTTAATCATTACTCAAACAACCTCTGCTTCCAACGGTATAAACCTTGATTACACCTCTGCGCTCGATGAACATCTAGATCTCTCTATGATCTATCTCGTAGAATCTCAACATTTCTATTTTAGCGACAATATGGAAGATAAAATACAAAATAGTCCTACAGTTGGGAATATGAGTAAAGTCAGTCACGAAATTCGTAATCTGTATAAATTTTCACAAAAATATGGTCTCTCCAATAGCAAGTTTAGCCAATTTATTCCTAGCCTCATTTCAAGGAAGCCATCGAATATCAATATCGAGTACAAAAAATCATTTGATTATTGCCTTAATACAATGGCTACATTGCAACAACAGATTGGTAGACTAGAGCGAGTTTGGAAAAAACAGCCTCATTCAACCAAATTATACATGACAGAAACACTAGTTCAGGAAGTAGGTAGATTCTCTCGCTCCATTGAATATAGTAATCATAAACATCTTTTAAGCCACTTTAATACTGAAGTCATAGCGCAGGTGAGTATAATACAAGAAAACTTGGATACTCAATCTTTGATCGATCAATTTCGTACCAAGACTTTTCCAGGCGATACAATAGTGGATGTTATCGATAATTTAATCATTCCTACAATTCAAAATTTACGAAAAACAGGTCATACACAAGAGGCACACTATCTACATCAAATTTGGGTTAAATTCGGCGATGCCATTTTAAGACAGCAATACAATTGGTCCCTTCTGGATGAAACCAAAATACCGCCTTACAAAGGCGGTAATCAGGATATTCATGAAATTGTTAAATATCTTAAAAAGCCAATTTTTACTTGGGCTTGTTTTCGTGTCCCGCTAGAAACAACGGATCTGTCACAAATTTGGTATCACCCCCAAACTTTTCATTTTTATGCGACACAAAAAGAGCATTGTGTTCCCTACAACTTTACAGAAATATATGATCTTATTACGCATAATAAAGATCTAGCATTTGGGTTTAGACTCAGAGGTTACGTCACATCTAGCGATAAGGCGCCCACATATATGATTGATGATCATTATACAGATCGATTTGCTCTACATCCTTTTATGGTTCAGAGGATATTAAAGGGTCGTATTGGAGAAAAAGCAATAGAGATTATTCTAGAAAAATCGGATTTCTTGGTTCACAAAACATTAATATCAGCCAGAACCTTTGAGAATTATGATATCGCTATTAAAAATAGTAATTTCCGTATCGATGCTAAATTTTGGTCTCAGTCTTTTCTGAATCAAGTAGAGGATAAATACTACAATTGGCGCCGATATGATTGTAATCAACATCTTCTATTTGACAAAAAGGAAAAAAATCCCCCTTATAAGCCAGTTCATGTTGAATCTTCAAATTTTGTAACTGATGTTGAAACAGACCCCCAAAAGCTCATTGATAAACTACATACTATTCGTCAGCATGAAGGTGAAAATACCAAACTAGTAATTGCGAATCTCTTTGATCATACAAATAATAGCAAACTACTTGGTTATGATGAATATCTACAACCCGTAGCATTAGATAAAGCCTCTATCTATCTTCTTAATAGTGTCTTAGATAAAAGTGATCCTAACCAATTAAGTGCTGCATTTAAAACGCTTAGGACCCTAATTTCAAATAACATTCATAACAATAAAACGTGTTTTAACATGGAGAGATAATCCTATGATAATACAAAATACTGACCCGAAAAATCACACCTTACGTCTTTCCCATACTATCTATTACGATCATGAGATAAATGACCAAAAAGCTGAAAATCTGACAGTCTACCATTATCGTTTACCGAAGGATCAATATAAGTGGCGTGAGTGGCAATCTCAGCTCGACAAACAACTCGGGAACGCATCTACTGCTTATTTAATGCGTAGCTATCGAGGGGATTTTGGTCTATTTGTTGCAATGACAGACAATTGCAATCCCCCGATCATTCAAGATGCTAAAGGAGATAACCTATCCTATGATCTAGTGCGGTTTACACAAGAGGTCTATCCTATATGGATTCGATTAATATTTAGGCTCGCTATTATCAATGACCTAGATTCTGCTGCTAAAAGTTATTTTAGCTTAGGTCGTCCGCTTTTCGTGATCGATCATTGGGTGGATAAAAAAAACACCAAAGCCGGCATCCAAGCATTAGCTCTAGATTGTAGAACTCAACAAATAAAAACTGAAAACCAGACGCTCACGGAAATTGCTATCTTTTATGAAAATATCGCACTTCGCAGTATTGATAACCCAAAACTTGCCCAAGAAGATGGACGATATTGGATTTATAGGGGCATTAAAACCTTAAGTAGATGTCCTCTTAAAAGTTGGAATCCGGCGGCCGGCCCGCTTTTTAAAGAAATTTCAAAAAAAACAAATCGTAGAGTAACGCGCCCTTTTCTGGACTTAAAAAACAGCACCTCTTGCGCTAAAAGTTGGCCCGCACTACTTTTCCCTATACAGGAAAAATTTATCGAAATGGCTGCTCATTATGGCTTTTCACTCACGCCTAAGGTACTAAATCTTCAGCCCTTAAAAACTAAAACAACCTATAAAACAGATCCTAATAATCATTCCCCTATTAGCTCTATCCCTAAACTAGATAGAGTCTATCTATTAGATCATCGCTACAATCAGAGCATTCCTTTTAAAACTGTCAAAAACTGGTTAAGCGAATTACTGCGTGAGAAAAAAATTTCGACCACTTTACAAATCATTCAATCTACAGACTTATCTGCTATCAATGCACATACAAATAATCAACCGATTCTTATCATTCTTGATCAAAGACCGAATGTTGAGAATGATCGTTACAATGAGGCCAGTGCTTTTAAACATTTAACACCAACGCAGCACCTTAATATTAACCCCCATGATTTAGGGCTACTCGATGATCCTGACAATACAGATTTTTTTATAGAAACGGTCTGTGGGGATAATGCATTTCTACAGCCTGACCCGCTCTACTATCAATATTCTCTTAGACTAACCACCTCAAATACAAAACACAAAACCATCTTGAATAATCTCAAGCGTAACATCGATATATGCCTAAAAGAGCTCTCTATTAAACAATTACTCCTTGATAAGTCGATTAAGATATCCGATACGCTCCCTAAAGAAGCGCATCTATTAACCGAAAATCTTGCCATTATGACAGAGGGCTATCTATTTACAGTCAACAATGATCGTCCCATGATGATTCCCTTACAAGCCGAAATGGAAAGCCCTTATCACACCTACCTCAATGCCATTCTTGAGCGATTTAATATGACGTATAATGAGCTTATCCCCTTATTGTTTAAAAAATGGCCATACAGCTACCGGCCAGAGATTGTAATACATGGATTTGGATCTTTCGCTGAGCGTCTAATAAAGTTTTTAAGACGGATAACAATTGTGTTTTATCGAAATACAAATAATCGTATTGAAATATTTTTACAAGACCCTCAATACGACCGCCCACATATTTTATTCGATAATATCGCCGAAATTACCTCGCTATTGGCCGCTCAAGAAGCAAAAAAAGATCCCGCCTATTGGCTGATAAAGCACAGTGACAAAGCCAAAATTGAATCTCTTTTATTAAAAAAATTACTTGATGAGACTCTACCACAATCACTCTATGAAAACTTCTTACTAATATTACCGCTCATAATCACTACATGGAATGATATTATTAAAGATCGCTTTGAACAGGGTGGAAAACCTATTCATTTTGAGAAGTTAAAAAGCGATTCTATGAAACAGGTCTGCGCCATAATAAATACGCAAAGAGTGGTAGATAATCTCCCCCCTTTAAAAAGACTTGAGGCTAGAATTTACGGTCTTTGGAATGATATTGGCTCAATGCTTTTTAATATCAATTTTCAATCCATAAGAAGTCGCTGGCTCAGTAATATCCCCGGCATTAGTAAAATCTGGCATGACCCTGAACAAGGTTACTATTTAGTCGGTTCTTTAGCGCCTTTAAATACAACATTAGAAAGACAGCCCAGTATCCGGCAGTGGCACTCACTTGGGGAGCGTAAACAACTCAATATGACGCTTTTGTCCGCCCTTGTTGATGTTGATTGGGTGAGAATGAATCAACTTGCTGGTAATCCTTGCCCCGCACTTTTAATACGACGGTGGAAAGAACTTCAACCTAATGGCAAGGAGTTTCATGCGAGCCTGATATAAATAACATAAAAGCGTAATATCAATCAAAATGCACATAATACCTTTCAACAAAGATTTCTCTAATACTTTATAATAGAGCCGTTTTATAGTTAATCTCCCCTATAACGTTATTTTATTGAGTATTTACCATATATGTTGAACGTTTCCCCCTTAGCCGAAGAAGGCACTACAGAACTTGTAGCAGTCCTTATCTCTGTCACAGATACTAAAGCAAAAGTTTTAACTGTTAATGAAGGGGATTTACTGCCTAATGGTCCTTTAACGCCGATCCATCGCTCACTCCAGGCGGGGGTTCGTCAATGGGTGGAAACGCAAACGCATCAGCCGCTCGGTTATGTGGAGCAACTCTATACTTTTGTTGATACGAATCGCCGTACTTCTACCGGGCATTACGCGATCTATATTAGCTATTTAGGATTGGTACGAGAAGAGTCTGACCATTTAGACTCAATGGCAACCTGGAAAGATTGGTATGATTATTTACCTTGGGAAGATCATCGTCAAGGCACTCCCGCCTTTATCGAAGATAACTTCTATCCTATTTTTAAACACTGGATTAATGCCGGCAGTACGATTGCGGAAAAGCGGGCTCGAGAAGAGAGAGTGAAACTCTGCTGGGGGATTTCTCCCTTTAACTGGAATGAAGAGTATGTGCTGCAACGTTATGAATTAATGTATGAGATCGGATTAATTCCGGAAGCCAATTCGCACGGCACAACACTTCCTGAAGTTTATAGCGGCAAAGCAATGATAAATGATCATCGACGCGTACTTGCCTCTGCAATGGCGCGACTTCGTTCTAAAATTAAGTATAGACCTGTCATATTTGAGCTTATGCCGCCGATGTTTACTCTATTACAATTACAACAAAACATTGAGGCACTGAGCGGCATTACACTCCATAAACAAAATTTTAGACGCTTTATAACTCAACAAGAAATTATTGAAGAAACCGGAGAGCTTGATCACTCCGGGCGAGGTAGACCGGCGCAACTTTATCGCTTTAGAGATGATATCTTACTAGAACGATCCTTATCAGGAAGTAAGCTCCCTGTTTCGCGTTAAATCCCCTTCTTTACTTCAAGATTATTCACTCTCTGAATACTCTAAGCCGGACCAACATGCTGAAATAAAGCTTGATCTTCAATCAAATCACCACTTGCACGAATATTAATTTTCGCAGCTGCGGCAAAATCAAGCATACGATGAATTCCCGTTTGCGCTTTAAGCGCTATATCTCTATCGACATGAACAGCGCCATCACCTGTCTCTAAAACATGCGCCAACTTAGAGAGTGTATTCATTGCCATCCAAGGACATAAGGCGCAACTCTTACAGGTAGCACTTTCACCTGCTGTTGGGGCTATCAAAAGAGTTTTATGCGGAACAGCTTGCTGCATCTTATAAAAGATCCCTCGATCTGTTGCCACAATCAACTCCGTTTCTGCTGCCTCCACCGCCGCTTTAATTAACTGTGATGTGGAGCCAATAACATCAGCCTGCCTTAAGACCGCTTCCGGAGATTCAGGATGTGCTAAGACTTTTGCATTAGGATATTGCGATCGATAAACTTCAAGACTGCTGGCCTTAAACTCATCATGAACGATGCAATTCCCTTGCCAAAGCAGCATATCAGCACCGGTTTTAGATTGAATATAATTGCCTAAATGACGATCTGGCCCCCAAATAATCTTCTCACCTTGATCATGCAATGATTGAACAATCTCAAGACCAATGGCAGAAGTCACGACCCAATCAGCACGTGCTTTTACCTCGGCACTCGTATTTGCGTAGACTACAACTGTACGATCAGGATGTTCATCACAAAATTCAGAAAATGCTTTCACTGGGCAACCAAGGTCAAGCGAACAGGTGGCATCTAAATCCGCCATCAGCACTTTTTTATCGGGACTTAAAATTTTGGCTGTTTCGCCCATAAATCGAACGCCGGCCACAATCAAAAGATCTGCCTCGCAATCTCGACCAAACCTCGCCATTTCCAAAGAGTCCGCAACACAGCCTCCAGTTTCTTCAGCTAACTTCTGAATATCTGGATCAGTATAATAGTGCGCAATTAAGACCCCATTTTGCTTTTTTAATAACGATTTTATTTTTTTTATCGCCTGATTTTTTTCATCTGTCGATAAGGGCGCTTCTAATTTCGCAGTTGCCTCTGCAAGCTGAGTGCTGCCATCTTTATGGGGCAAGTCAAACAATACCTTTCTAATCTCAACATCATTATTCTCTAGCCGCTCCACTATTTCTGCTCCTTTCAATTTTTCATAATTATTATAGCGCTACCGATACAATGATATTTATCTTGCGTCGTATAAATATACTCATATTGAGCATATGTAATTTTTATACAAAATTCAAGCTAAACATTCTATAAAATGTGTTTTCAAAGATTACCCCTTTCAACGGCAATATTAAGATCGATAGCAAATATAGTCGCTATAACTCTTTCTATAAAGATAAAGTCATGCCTATTCACCTCAACCTCTTTTTTGAAGGCGCATAACAATAAAAAATTCTGGATCGTAAAATATCTATCGATTTAATATTGAACACTTCAAAAATTTTATATATGCTCAATATGAGTTAATTAATAAAAATCACCCTTATATCTAAATAGAAAGGTCCAATCTATGAATACAGCCCTTCAGCCACTTCCCGATCTTCTTCTGCAAGAGTATGTCGAAATCGCTCTGAAAGAGGATATTGGTAGGCGCGGAGATGTGACGAGCATTGCAGTCATTGATCCTAATATGACTGCCGAATTACACATTATTTCTCGCGAGTCCGGCACTGTCGCGGGCATAGATTTAGCACGACTTGCTTTTAAGGCAATGGATAGTCAGAGCGATTTTGTAGCCAAAGTCAAAGATGGGGAAATCATTTCCTCGGGGCAAATACTTGCGATTGTAAGAGGCAATGCAATCGCCCTACTCACAGCAGAAAGAACAGCGCTGAACTTTCTCACACACTTAAGCGGTATTGCGACTGAAGTTGCACATATTCGCTCACTTATTAAAGATTATCCCGTTGAAATAACTTGCACTCGTAAAACAATTCCTGGCCTGAGAGTTTTACAAAAATATGCAGTACGCGCCGGCGGTGGACGAAATCATAGAATGGGGCTTGATGATGCGATCCTCATTAAAGATAATCATATTGCAATCGCAGGCAGTATTACAACCGCAATTCAAAGCGCAAAGGCTTATGCCGGGCATCTCATCCCGATTGAAGTAGAGGTCGATACGCTGGCGCAACTTAAAATGGCGCTTGCTGAGGGCGTCAATATTGTTCTGCTCGATAATATGCCGCCTGATCTACTTCGCGAGGCAGTTTCACTCTGCAAAGGAAAATGCAAAACAGAAGCATCGGGAGGAATTTCGCCCGATACCGTAAAATCGGTCGCGGAAACAGGCGTTGATTTTATCGCTATGGGCTGGATTACACATAGCGTAAAATCTTTGGATATTGGTCTTGATTTTAAAAGCCGCTAACATTGTTCTAAATTTCCTATAATGAAAAGGCTCAAAGTACCTTGTGGACTTTAAGCCTTTTATTCATTTATATTTCATGAAATCATCATTGAATAGCAATTTAAGTGATTAAGCACTCTACTTCTCTTGCGC
>CANRON010000072.1 GCA_947632245.1 uncultured Ignatzschineria sp.
ATACGCTCAATACCAATTACCGTTCAGGCGCCTTACAAGTCAATGCCGTGAATCATCTCTTCGGTAGCCGAGGAAACAGTGATCCTTTTAAACAAAAGGGTATTCCTTTTATAGATATCACAACGCCGGAATCAGCCCAGCAAACATGTTTAGTGATGCCGCATACTCAAGCGTCAGGTATGACTTTTTTAGAGTATATCCCGAATGAAGATGAACTCTCGGGGAGCAAGAATCCGACGTTAAGTCAGCCGCTGTTTAGAGATAGAATTGCGGCAGCCATGGCAAAAGAGATTTTGGCAATGCTGAATTCAGGGCAGCTCCAAACAGAGTCAGGAATCCGCGCGATCATGCCGGAAGACATTACCATCTTAGTCAGAAGTGGTAATGAAGCGGGCGTGATTCAATCAGCGCTTCGTGTTTTAGGGCTGAATGCCGTTTATCTCTCTGAGCGAAACTCAGTTTTTGACCCCGAAGAGAGTATTGTTGCCGATCTGTACCTCTTTTTGCGCAGTTTAGTATTTAAGCATGAGCGCAAAGTTTTAATGCAATCGCTAGGGTCTATTTTGTATGGATTTTCAGTGGCTGAATATGAAACGATTATTAGTGATCCCCATCTGTTTGAAACACTTTTATTAGAGCGAAATGAGTTAAATGAGGTGTGGGAGAGACATGGCGTATTAGCGATGATTCGCGCCTTTATGGTGAGAGAAAACCGTTTAGCGCGGATGTTGGCATTAGAAAATGGAGAGCGGTTTGCGAGTGATCTGTTTCACTTAGGGGAATTGCTGCAGCGAGAAGCTTTTAGTAATGGCGAAGCGTTACTACTGTGGCTCCATGACAAAATGTTTGGGCTCGATAGTAGTGATGGTACTGAGATACGATTAGAGAGTGATTTCAAAACGATCCAGATTATGACGATTCATAAATCGAAGGGATTGGAGTTCCCCGTTGTATTTTTACCTTTTGGACTTTTTACCACAACTGCAAAGAATGCCGGTGTTTATGTGAATGAGAAGACAAATGCGAGAAAATATCTCTTTTCAGGAGAGGCAACAGCGGATGAATCTGAATACTTTGCAAATGAAGCAATCGCGGAAGATATACGCTTATTATATGTGGCATTAACGCGGGCGAAATTTCATACTTACGTGGGTTTTACAAAGTGGTTAAGCGCGAAAACTTATGAGAAGAATGCGCTTGCCCATCTAATCGGGATAGATACAGAGACTAAGCGTCTCAATACTCATTTTGATGATAGTATTGAGTGCAGGGCAGTATCTGCCGCAGATCTCCTCGGGCAGAAGCATTTTGTAGCGGCAGATTTGCAGGAGTTTAGCAAAACAGCCGCTGTATTTGAACGTAATATCTCACCATTATGGCGTTTTACGAGCTTTTCTAATCTCTCATATAATGCTGCAAGTTCTTATTTTACGCCGCTTTTAGAAGATGAGTTAGAGCTAGAAGACGCATCAGGCATTTCGCTTTTGCCCGCTGAAAGCCTATTTCCGAAAGGCGCGATGACGGGAAACTTTATGCACGCACTGCTCGAAGATTACAGCCCCCGGGAATTGGCAGATAAAGTGCTTCTTGATGCGGTAGTGATAGAAAATTTCTCCCATCTCATGCGTGCAGATAAATTGCCGTTATTAACAGACGAATTGATGACGTGGCTGCATGATATTTTTCATGCCAAATTACCATTATCAGGTAATTTGTATGAAATTTTAGAGAGTGCGCAGATTATTAAAGAGCTTGAGTTCATTTTTCCGATCGAAAACCGAGTCCGAAAAGAGATGCTCAATGCAGTGCTCAATACGCATTTAGAAAGAGATGCTAGTGAAGGATTACAGTTTGATGAGATCGAAGGATTCCTGCGGGGCTTTATCGATCTCTTTTTTGAGGTCGATGGGAAGTACTATGTCGCAGATTATAAGTCTAATACATTAGGGGCTTATAAACATGATTATCATATCGAACAGATGCGTCATTCGATTAAACATGCGCATTATGATCTACAATATTTAATCTATTCGGTCGCGGTAGTGAAGTTTCTTCGGAACCAAAATCCTGATTTTGATTATGATCGGGATTTTGGGGGCGTATTGTATTTTTATTTGCGGGGAATGGAAGCGGGCAAAGAGACCGGCATTTACTACATTAAGCCTCCCATTGAAATTGTGACGCAGCTAATGGATCTGTTTGGTGAAAGTAATGAAGGCGGGCTTTAAATGAAAAAACAAGAACAGTTAAGCCTCTTTGAAGATGAAATTTATGCTTCAAAAACAGAGGATCAAGCAATCGCGAAAGATGAAAAGGATCAGCCAGATTTAATAAAATCATCCCCTCAGCAAAAAGAGATAATGGGAGCGCTAGATCCGCTAATTAGGATCATTCAACATCAGTTATCGGATTTTGGTGAAGATTTTACAATAGCTGATCGTGCGCTATTGCATAAAACCTTCAAGCAATATCTTCAAACCTTGGTTGATCAGCGCTATTTCACCCATATAGATCTCTATTTTGCGGAGTTTATTGGGGAGCAACTGCAGGAAGAAGATCCGCGAAAGTGGTTGGGGTATTGGCTCTTATTATTGCTCGTTAGCCGTGCGTACGGTTTGGGTCATACCGCTTTACCTTACACCTTTTTAGAGAAGCCTGAGAATTGGTTTGTAGAAAATGATGATCCAGCGCGTTTATCGACAATTTATGCGTTAATCATGCTGGTTTTTGATCTTGGCGAATTACAACTCCCTGCATCTTTAACAGCGCCTTTATCGCTATCAGCTTTACGGGAAGCGCTTTCAAAAGTTGATCTTAAAGCAGCATGGCAGCCTATTATTGCTCGTGTCTCTATGCCGCTGATTCGCACAGAACATGGTATTTATTTAGATCGAAATTATCAGCAAGAAACGGTTATTATTGATTTCTTTAAAAAAGCACAGGCACAATCGCTATCGAATGATGACATTGATTTTGTAAAGCAGCGATTGGCGCATTATTTTAAAACGGAAGGGGAGATCAATTGGCAAAAATTTGCGGCAGCGAATGCGATTTTAAATAATGTATCGGTCATTTCAGGCGGGCCTGGAACGGGAAAAACGACGACGGTCTTTAAGATTTTACAAACGTTGGTGGATTTGCACCACCAGCAAGCGGGGCTTGATAAGTCTCAATCTTTTACGATTTTACTTGCAGCGCCCACAGGAAAAGCGGCCGCGCGGCTCTCTGAGTCGATTTTAGGCCAGGTTCGGCAGTTAAGCGATGAGATTGAGGCAGTTGATGAAGCGCAGCAGCGGGAGGTGCGTGAGCAGTTAGCATTAATACCCTATAAAGGACAGACGCTCCATCGGTTACTGATGATCCATCCCTTTACGAGAAAACCGAAGTTTAATCAGTTCAATCCGCTCAATTTTGATGTGTTAGTGGTCGATGAAGCCTCGATGATTGATCAGCAGATGTTAGTGCAATTGATCAACGCACTTCCGAAATCTGGGCGCGTGATATTTTTAGGGGATAAAGATCAGCTATCGTCCGTAGAAGCCGGTGCTATTATGCATGAGCTCTGTGAGCAAGAAAATTATTCCGCCGATCATTTTGAGAAGCTAAAGCAACTGATGAATGATCCTTTTGATGTTACAACGGAATATGCACTTGTGAATCCACAAATACCTGCATTTAACTATTTGAGCTTTTTAAAGAAAAGTTATCGCTTTAAAAGTGATTCGGCACTAGGAGATTTAGCGAAGCTTGTCAATAATGACGGGATGGAAAAGCAGGCGTTAGCGCAGCAATATACGCATATTAAGGCCTTGTTTCAGGATTCAGAAGAAGCGTTAAAATTAGAATCATTGCCGATTGCGCAAGCTGACTTAGCGAAAATTATTACCGCTGAATTTAAAGAGTATATGAAGATTCTCCCGCATCACTCCGGCCTTGAATTTGCGGAAAAAGCGTTTCCTATCTTTAATAGATTGGGCGTTTTAAGTGCGCGGAGGACAGGTGAGTATGGGGCGCTTGCGTTAAATGATTTGATTCGTAAAACGTTATTTCCGCGGGATGCACATCGTGAGTTTTTCCACGGTCTGCCGATTATGATTACGCATAATAGTGTTGAAAATAATCTCTTCAATGGTGATGTTGGATTGATTTTAAATAATGACTCCGGAACATTGAGCGCTTACTTTGAAGGGGTGGATTCCGCAAGAGTCTTTTCCATTCATGCTTTGCCTAAATTTGAGCCGGCTTTTGCAATGACCATTCATAAATCTCAGGGCAGTGAGTTTGAACGAATATTACTATTTTTAGGGGTTGAATCATCGGCGTTTTTAACGAAAGAGCTTTTCTATACCGGCATCACTCGTGCTAAAAAAGGCGTGCATATTTTTGCCAATGATGGTGCTTTAAAAGCAGCGCTTGCCGGAAGAGTTGATCGATATAGTTTTATTCATGCCCGTTTGCAGGAGGAATAATCGGTTAAGGCTTGTTATTTCGATCGCTCCGAGCGATAATTATAACTATCTAGTGAATGATACTCTTTCTCATCATTTAATGTTCTGTTAAAAAGGTGCAATACCTTTTGAAGACTATAGGTTATTTTTTTGGTAAAAAATAACGAAAAGAGGCGCATTTTCTCTGTGTGGATTTTAATATAAGTGTATCGAAATGAATATCGAACCTAACCGATTATTGGGAAAGCTAGTATCTACTATATCTAGCACCCATTAGAAAGAAGAGGTATCGATGTGGATTGATCTTATGTTAGATCCCTCATTTATTCATTACGTAAGGATATTATGGCAAAAGTAGATCAGCTACAGGAGCTTCGAGAAGCCCCTATCAAAAAGTTATTATGGAAATATTCACTCCCGGCAATTGTAGGGAGTACGGTAGCTGCGCTTTATAATATTATTACCCGTTACTTTGTAGGCAATGCAGATTACTTAGATGATCATGCCTTAAGTGCGATGGGAATCGCGCTGCCTGTTATGACGATGATCGCGGCCTTTGGAATGTTAGTGGGCGCCGGTGCGGGTAGTCGAATATCGATCTATTTAGGCAATGAGGATTTTGATAAAGCCGAGTCAGTGGTGGGAACTTCTCTTTTGCTGACATTGATCATTACTTTGACTGTATCGATGCTGATGTTTTTCTTCTTAGAGCCGCTCGTTTATAAGCTAGGGGCAGATAATCTCACCTTTCAAAACACTTACGATTTTTTAGTCATATTCTTACCCGGCGCAGTTTTCTCGAATCTCTGTTTTAGTTTTAACAATATGATGCGCGCCTCGGGACATCCTAAAAAAGCGATGTACACGATGTTATTAACATTATTGGCAAATACAATCTTAGCCCCTATCTTTATTTATGGGTTCAAGTGGGGAATTACGGGAGCGGCGCTCTCAATAGTTATCTCGATGATTATCGGGACTATATTTGTCATGGCGCATTTTTTAAATCCTAAGACACAACTTCGCTTTAGAGCTTCAAAGATTCGGTTAAATTGGACGATCACGAAATCGATCTTAAGTATCGGGATGTCACCCTTTTTAATGAATATTGTATCAGCAGCCATCATCTTTATTATTATCTATAAAGTCCGAATATATGGCGGACCGCTTGGAGTAGCGGCTTATACCATTGCCAATATTACTTTGATGTTAGTGGTACTGATTTTATTGGGATTAACGCAAGGAATGCAGCCAATTGTCGGTTATAGCTACGGCGCTGGTGCTTTTGATCGGCTGCGAGAAGCTTTGGTCTATACGGTAAAAGTGGGTGTTTTGATTGGTATTGTCGCAGCAATTATTGGGGTGTTTTTCCCCGCAATTGTTGTCAGACCCTTTAATCCATCCGAAGAACTTGCCGTTTTTACAATGAACTCGATTCGAATTATCACACTACTATTCCCATTAGTCGGTTTCCAAATGGTTGTGACAATCTTCTTCCAAAGTATTGGTAAGGTTGGTTATTCTATCTTCTTGAGCTTAAGCCGACAGATATTCTTCTTAATTCCGGCGCTCTTTTTATTGCCAAGATTATTTGAAGAGTGGGGATTGAGCCAAATTGATGGGGTATGGGCAGCCATCCCTGTTTCTGACTTTATATCAGCATTTACCGCAGCATTATTTTTGTGGATTCAATTACGAGAATTAAAAAAATATAAAGCTTTAATGGCAAAAGCTTAAGGCTATACTGACATAGTCTAATTTGAAAATAGTGAGGAGTGATCATGAGTAATAAAAAGCACAGTTCTAATGAGGATACCGCGCAAAATGTAGTGTCCTCAGAAAGTGTGTCTCCCCCTACTGACAAGGTCAAAGAAGCGGGAATCGCGAAGGGCTTAGATCGTGACTTTAAGCGTATGACTTATTCGCGCATGATCTTTTCCGGGGTCGGCAACTTAGTATTACTCTTGATTTGTCTATGGATACATTGGAGTTTAGGCGCTATCTTCTTGGTGTTTTGGCTCTTTGTTTTACCCTATTTAGATATGCGGAGAATTCGTAAATATGAAGCTGAAAATCCTCCAAAACTCCCGAAAAGTAGCGACTTTGACGATACGCCTTTTGATGGTAAAGAAAAACCTAAAACGGACGCAGATGAAGATGAGAACTGGAAATCTTGGGATGACTGGGACGAGTGGAAAAAACCGAAAGAGTAGTCACTACCTATTTTCTGTATCTTCGATATATTCACGTTCTTCCATCTCTTCAATCGCCTCTAATTCTTCAATGGCTCTTAATCTTTCCTCTGTGAGTGGCGCATTAGTATCATTTTCGACCTCCCCCTCAATGAAAATCTCTTCATTGAGGCTTGCACATGCCATAAAGCCATCTTCGAGCGCGGGTGAGTTAAGACGATCCATGAGTTGCTCCGTTAAGGCGATTTCATGTGTGCTTAGAGTGTTATAAGAAAATTGGCCGCCGAGTGCTTGGATTATGAATTTTTCTTCCTCAGCCGTTAGATCTACTGCCGCGAGGTTTTCCGCATATGAATCAGCAATACAGCTGCAGTAAGTATCATTTGCCAGCGATTCTTGAATGCAGTATTGATAATAAGCATCGCCGATGCGAGCAGATTGGGCAGGATCTGCGAAGGCATTTAAGGGCAAGAGAGAGATGAATATTACTGCTGAGAGATAATTGAAAAGACGTGAAATCATATACATGCCCTTTAATAATATAAAATAGGGGAAATCCCAATAAAGTAATTGATTACATCACAGTGTCAAATATTGTCAAATAATCTTAAATGGTTTTATAAGCATAGGTAATCTTTGTTGTTATAAGATTGTTAACTGTGAGTTTGATATTGAAACTCAGGTACCTTAATCCCGTTGTTTTAATTGTTAGGGTTAAAAATATAAAATTAAAGTTATAAGATCAAAGGGGGATAAAGATCTTCAAAAGATCTGCAAAGACACCCAACTAACAGGATTCTGTTTCATATACCTTTTCAATATCTTTTATGGGCTTGAGCGTCATAATGCCTCTGTTGACAGCGATAAAAGAGTGTGAAAGAACGGATGCTTCGCGAACATTATGTGTCACGTAGAGAATGGGAATATTGAAACGATCAGGAATTGCTTGTAGATATTGAAGAATCTCTTCTTTACGCGCTTGATCTAGGGCGGATAAGGGTTCATCCATAAGTAATATATGTGGGGAGCTTAAAAGCGCGCGCCCAATGGCAATTCGCTGTTTTTCCCCCCCAGAGAGATACGCAATTCTCTTTTTTAGTAGCGGTTCGATGCCTAAAAGCGCGATAATATCTTGAAATAAGGCGGGGTCTTTGTTTTTCTCCCCATAGAGAAGGTTTTTTTCGACAGAATAGTGTGGAAACAGCGTGGGTTCTTGGAATACGTAGCCGATCCCTCTTTGATGGATGGGGAGCGATATTTTTTGAGCGGTATCAAGAATCACTTTATCATTAATCTCTATGAACCCTTTTTTAGGGATTAACTTTCCGGAGATGAAGTTTAAGAGTGTTGTTTTACCAGAGCCTGATGGTCCGAAGATTGAGGTAATACCTCTGCCTGGAATTGAGAGGTGTGCATCAAAAGTGAAATCTTGAAAAGGGTGAGTAATATCGATATTAATCATTAAGTAGCGCTCCGCACGAGTTTTATGAAAATTAACATTAACGTAAGCCTAATCGCTTTTTATGGGCACGTTGTAATACTTCTGATAAAAAGAGTGCGATGAAAGAGATCGCAATGGCAATAATACATAAGCGCATTGTTGCAGCTTCTTGATTAGGAATTTGAATAAGCGTATACATTGCTAGCGGGAGCGTTCTTGTTTCGCCTGGAATATTGGAGACAAATGTAATGGTTGCGCCAAATTCACCTAGAGATCTGGCGAAAGCAAGCACTATACCCGCGATAATTCCCGGCATTGCGAGAGGAATGGTGACTGTAAAAAACATACGCATACGAGATGCGCCGAGGCTACGCGCTGCAAACTCAAGGTTTTGATCAATGGATTCAAAGCTGATACGAATCGCGCGTACTAAAAGCGGAAAAGAGACGACGGCAGAAGCAAGAGCGGCACCTTTCCAGTTAAAACTGAAAGAGATTCCAAAAATATGATCTATCCATTTGCCCAGATAACCATTTTTCCCCATCGACAACAGTAAGAGATAACCGATAACGACAGGGGGCAGTACAAGGGGAAGATTGATAAGGCTATCTAATATCGTTTTTCCTTTAAACTCTTTGCGCGCTAAAATCCAAGCGAATAAGATTCCAAGTGGCAGGCTGGCAATGACAGCGACAGCACCAATTTTCAGGCTCAATAGAATTATGGACCATTCATATTCAGTTAAAAACATCTTATTAAGAATCCTTTTAAGCATGATAGCTGTGATTTAATACTCTCAAAGAGGTGAATGCGATTATGACTTCTTAAAAGTGAAGCTGAGAAGAGTATAATCGATATGTAGTGTTGAGAATATAGTTGTGGATGATCAGTATTGCGATATTTATGCCCGCGTTAAAATGATAATATTCACATCAACAGGGGTTAATGTGAATATCGGCACTTTATCACGACTTTTATAAAACAAGAGATTATTGAGATATTTTAAAAAAGTAGGCGCGCATCATTTTATCACCGCATTATTTTATTTTGCTGGCACGGCAAATCCATATTTTTTGAAGATGCTAGCAGCTTCAGGACTAAGTAGATAATCATAAAAACCATTTACTGGCGCTGAAGATTGATCTTTCATGATAGCAATTGGATACTCGATAGGTGCATGAAGGTCTGCGGGAAATACGGTTACGGTCTTTACTTTTTCACTAATGCTGGCATCTGAGGAGTACACAACCCCGAGATCAGCTTCTTTCACCTCTACAAGCATGAGTGCCGCTCTCACGTTTTGAGCTGGCGCAACTTTAGGCTCAACCGTTTTCCAAACATTGAGTTTCTCAAAGGATTCTTTTGCGTAAAGCCCTGCGGGTACATGGTCTGGGTCACCGAGTGCGATACGTGTATCTGCAAGCACCTCTTTCCAAAACGGATTAGAGGGGAAATCAACCTTATAATCTGTTGTATTGTCTTTATAGGTAATGAGCGCGAGTTCATTTTTAACGATATTCGTGCGCGTACTGTTGTCGATTAAACTTTTTTCTTCTAAATAATCCATCCAGCTTTGATTGGCTGAGATGAAAATATCCACGGGAGCACCCTGTTCAATTTGGCGTGCGAGATTAGAAGATGAATCAAAGAGGGTTTCAATCGAATCTCTATTTCCAGTTGCATCATAAGCAACTTTTACTTCATCAATTGCATTTTGTAAGGATGCTGCTGCAAAGAGGGTGACATTGTCAGCGTTTGCAAAAAGACCCGTTGTTGCAATGAGGAGTGTAAGGGCTGTTTTCTTGAATGTTATCATGGAAGCGCTCCGTTATATTTGATTATGAACTTGTTGCATGAAACAAGGGGGGATATAACTCCGCAATATATCGTGAATATAGGGGGGATGTAATTACCCAAAATAACTAGATGACATTGATTCTATTATAAAGCGATTATTTTTTAATC